>NZ_WQQD01000006.1:0-94477 GCF_018785605.1 Blautia sp. MCC270 | reverse complement strand
ATTCAAAATATATAAGTATCAATAAGGAAATGAGAAAAGAGTTAAAGAAAATATATGATGATTCGGAGATAGAATCCATTAATAGCTGAAGAAAGGAATCATATGGCGAATCTGATATCCTTAGAAGTCCATTACCTTTAGGTGATGGGTAGTTCACTCGGTCACAACCGAGTCAGTCATGACCGAATAAAAAATATGTACATATCTACTCCTCAAACCTGCAAAGCGCCTTCTGCTGTGCTCCATAAATGGAGTGATTTCCATTGACCAGATAAGCGAGGATGCATACCAGGATAAGGGGGATGGTGTTTCGGGTGCCGAAGACTTCCAGGCCGATGAGGATCGGGGCGATGAGGGTGTTGGTGGCGCTGCCGAATACTGCGGCGTAGCCAAGTGCCCCACAGATCATCGGAGGAACCCCGAGGATAGAACCTAGGACGACTCCGAGGGAAGCGCCGATGGAGAACAGTGGCGTTACTTCGCCGCCCTGAAAACCGATGGCAAGTGTAAATACAGTAAACAGAAGCTTCAGAATCCAGTCATATCCGTAAATCGTTTCTCCGGCAAAGGAAGCGGAGATGAGATTGGTTCCAAGACCTGTGTAGCGTCCGCCGTGGATCACAAACAGCAGAGCTGCCAGTGGAATGGCCATGACACCGATGCGGATCAGCGGATTTGAGATTTTTTTCCCGAATAATTTCTTTGCTTTCTGAAGAAGTACGGAAAAGCATCGTCCGGCGAGACCAAAGGCAAGCCCGAGAGCAATGAGAGAGATCATGCTTCGGAGATCGGTCACAGTCCATGTGTCCTGGATATCCACAGCAAATTTTTCCAGTCCCAGGAAATGAGAGGTGAAGGAGGCTGTATATGCGGCAATAAGTGCCGGCAGCAGCGCATCGTACTCAAGATATCCGGCAACGATCACCTCCATGGCAAAAAATACAGCGGCTAACGGCGTCTGGAACAGACCGCCAAAACCGGCAGCCATACCGGTGATCAGCATGACAGGCTTATTTTCCCGGATATGCAGCCTGCGTCCTGCCTCGTGAGAGAGTGCAGCACCGATCTGCACGGCAACACCTTCACGGCCGGCACTTCCTCCGAAGAGATGAGTGATCCAGGTGCCGAGCATTACCAGAGGGACAAGGGCCAGAGGAATCTGGTCTCTTTTTTTCTGCCCGGTTTCGAAGATCAGGGACATGCCCTTTAAGCTTAAGGTGCTGAAATGATGATACATCCACACAATAAGAAGTCCGGCCAGAGGCAGGACGGGCAGCAGATATCGCCAGTGTGCGGTGCGAAGATCAGAGATCGCCAGCAGGCCCCGGCCGAAGATAGTATCTACGATCCCGACGCAGATTCCCACGACCACTGCAAGGACAGCATATTTCAGCTGCAGGATCCGATGTTCTTTTTGGATAGTTTCTTTTGTCATAGTAACTCCTTTCAATCTCCCCGTTTTGAAAAATCCATCAAAAAAAGCTGGTAACCCCGTGCATTGCACAGAAGTCATCAGCTCATTGGCGGTTTCGATAAAAATCGGGGGAGAACTTCATTCCCTTTCTGCCTGAGAGTATAGCATCCGAGGCTGATATCGTCAATAGTCAGACGGAAATCCGGAGTATCTTATTTGTTACAGGTGTGCTATGATTAAACAAATCGGCAGGTTACGGTTGAAGCAGTAAAGCGTAATGTGCTGCGACTAAGACCTGCACATATGAGAATGTAAAAATAACGGAGGAGACATCATGGAAGAACCAAGAATTGACAAAACGATCTATACAGGAAGACCGGAGAACACCGAGGGCCGTCTGGAGAAGGAAATCGCAGTGTACGATTTTCTGGACAGTCTTGGGATTGAATATAAAAGAGCAGATCATGAAGCACTGATGACCATGGAGGCCTGCGAGGCAGTGGATCAGCTTCTGGGAGCGCAGATATGTAAAAATCTTTTTCTCTGCAACCGACAGAAAACGGATTTCTATCTGCTGCTGATGCCGGGAGAGAAGCCGTTTAAAACAAAATTTCTGTCCAAACAGATCGGAACAGCCAGACTTTCCTTTGCAGACGGAGAGCAGATGGAGGAATATCTGAACATTACACCGGGGTCCTTAAGTCTGATGGGACTGATCTTTGACAGAGAAAAGAAGGTACATCTGGTGCTTGATAAAGAAGTCCTGGATGAAGAATATTTCGGATGCCATCCGTGTATCAATACTTCCACTCTGTTAATGAAGACCAGTGATGTAAAAGAAAAAATCCTGCCGGCGCTGGGCCACGAATATCAGGTGGTCGAGCTGCCGACAGAATAAAAATCAACGTATGGGTGTAAAGTCCTTTTTGTTGGATTCTGCTATGATGTAGTGGGGGCGCTGCTTGACCTCCATATAGGTTTTTGCTATGTACTGTCCCATGATACCCAGGCAGAAAAGCTGCAGGCCGCCGATGAAGATGATGACACAGATGGTGGAAGCCCAGCCTGGGACCGGATCATCAAAGATCAGCTTTCGGACTATGATGGCTACCAGGACCAGAAAGGAAAAACCGGTCATGGTCGTTCCGAACCAGGAGGCGATGGTCAGCGGTATCTGAGAGAAATTGATGATGCCGCTGACTGCGTATTTAAACAGCTTCCAGAAGTTCCACTTGGTCTCACCGGCTACGCGTTCGATATTTTTGTAGGGGAGCCAGCAGGTGCGGAAACCGATCCAGCCGAAGATTCCCTTGGAGAAGCGGTTGTACTCACTCATGGAGACGATGGCATCCACCATACTGCGCTTCATCAGACGGAAGTCTCTGGCACCGTCCACAATATCTGCATCCGAGATCTTATTGATCAGCCGATAAAATTTCCGGGCAAAAAAGCTCCGGATAGGTGGCTCTCCGTCACGGCTGACACGTCTGGTGGCAACGCTGTCATATTCTCCGGATTCCAGCTTCTCCAGCATTTCCGGGAGAAGGGATGGCGGATCCTGAAGATCAGCGTCCATTACTGCTACATAATCGCCGCCGGCATTGCAGAAGCCTGCATACATGGCAGCTTCCTTTCCGAAGTTTCTGGAAAAGGAAAGATAGATCACATGAGGATCCTTTTCGGAAAGCTCTTTTAAAATCTCAAGGGTTCTGTCTCTGGAACCGTCATTCACAAAGATCAGTTCATAATCACAATTCATTTGCCTGAGGACAGAAGTGGCTTCCGGGTAAAAAAGCGGAAGGGATTCTTCCTCATTGAAGCATGGTATAATTAAAGAAATCATTTTTGCCTCGTTTTCCAGATCATAAAAAATGATCATTTTGGCGGTTATCTGTAGTCCGCCCTGGTTTCAGGTTGCTTTTGGATGGGTACTATCATATCATATTTGTCCGGAATCGGCTATAAAACAGGGGATTTTTTTCTTGCACCGCTGTTTTTTTGTGATAAACTGTAAAAAAAGACAAACAAGAGGTGTAATATGCTGGAAAAATTTAACAGCTTTATGGAGAAATGGATGGCTTTTGTGACGCCGGCCTGTCTGCTTACAGGGGTGCTGTTTCCGGATATTGCGAAGCATGGCGTGCCCTATGTGACGTATGCTTTTGCATTTATGACCTTTATCGGTGCGCTGAAATCCAGGTTCCGTGATGTGGCAGATGTGTTTAAGCGGCCGCTTCCGCTGATCCTGATGCTGCTGATCCTTCATGTGCTGGGACCGGTGGCCGCCTGCGGTCTGGGACATCTTCTGTTCCCGGGCAATATGAATTATATCACAGGAATGGTGCTGGAATTTTCCGTACCTGCAGCGGTGATCAGTCTGATGTGGGTGTCCATTTATAATGGAAACAGTCCGCTGTCACTTTCGCTGGTTGTGATCGATACGATCCTGGCTCCCTTTCTGATCCCGGCAGTATTGAAGCTCCTGGTGGGCTCCAGCGTAAAAATGGATACTGTGGGAATGATGAAGGAGCTGGTTTTCATGATCGCTCTGCTGGCAGTCCTTGCCATGTGCCTTAATGAAGTCAGCCATGGAAAGGTTATGGAGACCTGGCCGAAAAAGCTGGCGCCTTTTTCAAAAATGTGCCTGATCTTTGTGGTAACATCCAATTCTTCCAAGGTTTCTCCTTATATGAAGCATCTTAACGGAGAACGGCTGGAGGTAGCAGCAGCGATCCTGGTCCTGGCAGCAGGGGGATATGCCATTGGCTGGATCATTGCCATTCTTACAAGGCAGAATAAAGAGGCAACGGTTTCCATGATCTATGGTTCCGGAATGCGGAACATCAGCGCCGGTGCGGTGATCGCGGGAGCGTATTTTCCGGCGGAAACATTATTTCCGGTTATGATCGGAACGTTATTTCAGCAGATCCTGGCGGCTTTTTACGGAAGTATGATGCGCCGGATCCAGACCGGACAGCAGGAAAGGGAGAAGGAGCATGGAGTTTCAGCATGAATTGATCATTCCCAATGAAGGATTTCCTTTTAAGCTTTTTCTTTTTGAAGGAAGAAACGGAAATTATGTAAGGGAAAAACACTGGCATACTTCGATCGAGATCTTTGCGGTGATGGAGGGGAGCCTTTATTTCTATATCGATGAGAACGAGTATCCTCTGAAGGCAGGGGAGTTTCTGATCATTAATTCCAATGAAGTACATTCTATTCAGGCGCCAGTACGTAATGAGACCATCGTACTGCAGATCCCGCTGAAGCAGTTTTCGGATTATTTTACCGCTCAGAGATTTATCCGTTTTCGGAGCAGAAACGAAGAGTCTGAGGAAACAGACAGGCGGATGGTTTCTCTGATCCGGGAGATGTACCGGGTGTACGTATCCGGGGAAACGGGGTACGAATTCCGTATCAGGGCAGTGTTCTATGAAGTCCTTTATCTTATGGTTTCCGCATACAGGGAAACAGAGGTGGAGGAGAATGCGCTGAAGATCAGCCGCAGATTGGATGCTTTGTCAAAAATAACCACTTATATGCGGGAGCATTACAAGGAGGATCTCAGGCTTTCCGGACTTGCAGCCATGTTCGGATATTCCGATGCATATCTGTCAAGGATGTTCCGAAAATATGCGAAGGTCAATTTTAAGACATATTTACAGGATATCCGCATGGCATACGCCTATAAGGAGCTTTTGCATACAGATCATACCATCAGCTCTATCGCACTTGACAACGGGTTTGCAAGCAGCAGGGCTTTTTCCAGGGAATTTGTAAAGCGTTACGGGATCCTGCCGGGAAGAGTGGAGCGTCAGAATCATAAAAATGTCAAAAAAGTGCTATGAATGAGTCAAGAAAAGCGGCGAAAAGCATACCATGATGTGGTATGCTTTTTTCAGTTCAAAACGAAGATGCAGAGAAGCTGTGAAAAAGTCATTTTGTAAGGAGGGTTAAATCGTGAAAATTCAGAAAGTAACAGATCCGGCTTTCCGCAGATACGGAAAGGTTCTGGAGGGATACAATTTCGGTCCGCTTCTGAAGGAGATGAAGCATACACCGGTTCCGGAGGATGTGGTATATGTTCCGTCAGCAGAGGAGCTGGAAGCTCTCGATGTGGAAAAAGAGCTGAAAAACAGAGCGTTTGGTGGATTACCTGTCCAGATCGGATATTGCAATGGTCACAATAAAAAGCTGAATGCCCTGGAATATCATCGGAATTCCGAGATCAATGTAGCAGTGACAGATCTTGTACTGCTTATCGGACATCAGCAGGATATAGAAGAGGATCTTACATACGATACCTCAAAGGTGGAGGCATTTCTGGTACCGGCAGGAACTGGGATCGAGGTTTATGCCACAACGCTCCACTATGCACCGTGTCATGTGAATGAGAGTGGATTTCAGTGTGTAGTTGTTCTTCCGAGAGGAACCAACACAGAGATTGATTTTCCGATGTCAGGAGACGGAGAGGACGGTCTGATGACAGCCAGAAATAAATGGCTTATCGCTCATGAGGATGCGAAGATTGAAGGCGCATTCAACGGATTGAAGGGTGAAAATATCACACTTGACTGATTTTGGGTGAAGTGAATAGTTACAAACGAACAATAATATCACCGGTGGAAAATCTGCCGGATATAAAAAGGAGAATGAAGATTATGAACAACATGCCAGAAGTTAAGATCGGAATCGTTGCAGTCAGCAGAGATTGTTTTCCGGAAAGCCTTTCCGTAAACAGGAGAAAAGCTCTTGTAGACGCTTACACAAAGAAATACGATGCAAAGGATATCTACGAATGTCCGGTCTGTATCGTAGAGAGTGAGATCCATATGGTCCAGGCTCTGGAGGATATCAAAAAAGCAGGCTGTAACGCACTCTGTGTATATCTTGGAAACTTCGGACCGGAGATTTCTGAGACCCTTCTTGCAAAGCATTTCGAGGGACCGAAGATGTTTATCGCAGCAGCTGAGGAAACACAGGATAATCTCTGCCAGGGACGTGGAGATGCTTACTGCGGTATGCTGAATGCAAGCTACAACCTGCAGCTTCGTAATGTAAAAGCCTATATTCCGGAGTATCCGGTAGGTGATGCAGAGGACTGCGCGGATATGATCCATGAATTCCTTCCTATCGCAAGAGCGATCGAGGGATTGAGCAACCTGAAGATCATCAGCTTCGGACCGCGTCCTACAAACTTCCTTGCCTGCAATGCACCGATCAAACAGCTTTACAACCTTGGCGTTGAGATCGAGGAGAACTCAGAGCTGGATCTTTTCGAGGCATTCAACAAGCATGAAGGTGATGAAAGGATCCCGGCAATCGTAAAAGAGATGGAAGAAGAGCTTGGTGCGGGAAACAAGAAACCTGAGATCCTTCCGAAGCTTGCACAGTACGAGCTGACTCTGAAGGACTGGGTAAGAGATCACAAAGGATATCGTAAATATGTAACACTGACAGGAAAATGCTGGCCTGCATTCCAGACACAGTTTGGATTTGTTCCATGTTATGTAAACAGTCGTCTGACAGCACAGGGCATTCCGGTATCCTGTGAGGTTGATATCTATGGTACATTAAGTGAGTTTATCGGACAGGTAGTAAGTGATGATATCGTTACACTTCTTGATATCAATAACTCCGTTCCGAAGGATATGTACAAAGAATCTATCGAAGGAAAATTCAACTATACACTTCAGGATACCTTTATGGGATTCCATTGTGGAAACACGGCATCCAGCAAGCTGTCCTTCTGTGAGATGAAATATCAGATGATCATGGCAAGATCCCTTCCAATCGAGGTTACAAATGGAACTCTTGAGGGAGATATCAAGCCTGGAGATATCACCTTCTATCGTCTGCAGAGTACAGCGGACAACAAGCTTCGTGCATATATCGCACACGGCGAGGTTCTTCCGGTTGCAACACGTTCCTTCGGTGCTATCGGTGTATTTGCAATTCCGGAGATGGGACGTTTCTACCGTCACGTGCTGATCGAGGGAGGATTCCCGCATCACGGTGCTGTAGCATTCGGACATCACGGAAAAGCTCTCTTCGAGGTGTTCAAATACATTGGTGTACCGGTTGAAGAGATCGGTTACAATCAGCCGGCAGGCGTGAGATATCCGACAGAGAATCCTTGGAGATAATTAAAACAGGCAGGTAAGATCATCCGTACGTGCTGCCTGATACAAGCAAGTCCCCACTCGCTGCTTATTGTTTTTCGTAACCTCGCAGGGGACTTTCTTGATTTGGTTAAATACGATTCAGAAACCGCGGGCTCTCAGGCGTGCAGGCGCTGCGAACTGAGAGCTGCGGTTTCTGTATTTACAGGAGGAAAAATTACTATGTATTATATTGGCGTTGATCTTGGAACTTCCGCTGTAAAGCTTCTTCTTATGGAAGGATCCGGAAAGATCTGCAACATCGTATCAAAAGAATATCCGTTGTTCTTCCCCCATCCGGGCTGGTCTGAGCAGAATCCGGAGGACTGGTTCGCCCAGAGCATGGAAGGGATCAAAGAGCTCACAGAAGGGATTGACCGCAAAGAAGTAGCAGGAATCGGTTTTGGCGGTCAGATGCACGGTCTTGTAACTCTGGATAAAGATGACAATGTGATCCGTCCGGCGATTCTCTGGAATGACGGCCGTACCGGTGAGGAGACGGAATATCTTAATACGGTTATCGGAAAAGATAAACTTTCTCAGTATACCGCAAACATTGCATTTGCAGGCTTCACTGCACCAAAGATCCTCTGGATGCAGAAGCATGAGCCTGAGAATTTCAAAAAAGTGGTAAAGATCATGCTTCCGAAGGATTATCTTGCCTATCGCCTGAGCGGATCCTTCTGCACAGATGTATCCGATGCTTCCGGTATGCTTCTTCTGGATGTGAAGAACCGCTGTTGGTCAAAGGAAATGCTTGAGATCTGCCATATCACAGAGGAACAGCTTCCGAAGCTGTACGAGAGCTGGCAGGTAGTCGGAAACCTGAAAGCGGAAGTTGCAAAAGAGCTTGGCTTCTCAGAGGATGTGAAGGTTGTAGCAGGTGCAGGCGACAATGCAGCAGCTGCTGTCGGAACAGGAACGGTTGGCGATGGCCAGTGCAACATTTCCCTTGGAACATCCGGTACGATCTTTATTTCCAGCAAAGATTTCGGAGTGGATGAAAACAATGCACTGCATTCCTTTGACCATGCAGATGGAAGCTATCATCTGATGGGATGCATGTTAAGCGCTGCTTCCTGCAACAAATGGTGGTCAGAGGAGATCCTTAAGACAAAGGATTTTTCGGCAGAGCAGGCACCGATCCAAAAGCTTGGCGAGAATCAGGTATTCTTCCTTCCATATCTGATGGGAGAGAGATCTCCGCATAACAACCCGGATGCAAGAGGCGTATTTTTCGGAATGTCCATGGATACCACGAGAGCAGATATGACACAGGCTGTTCTGGAGGGAGTTGCTTTCGGACTTCGAGATTCCCTTGAGGTTGCAAGAAGCCTCGGGATCCATATTGAGCGCACCAAGATCTGCGGCGGCGGAGCTAAGAGCCCTCTCTGGAAAAAGATCATTGCAAATGTGATGAACCTGAAGGTGGATGTGCCGGAGAATGAGGAAGGCCCGTCCATGGGCGGTGCAATGCTGGCAGCAGTAGGCTGCGGTGAATACCCGGATGTGGAAACGATCTGTAATAAGCTGGTCAGGGTAGTAGATACGGTAGAACCGGAACCGGAGCTGGTTGCAAAATATGAAGAAAAATACCGGAAATTCCGCAAATTGTATCCGGCAATGAAAGAGTTGTTCAGATAACAGCCATTTTCACGGATAAATATTGTTCTGCTTCATAGGTATGGAGCACTGAACGGTTAAAGATCAGGAGCATGTCACAGCTCCTGATTTTTTCTGTACTGTCTTGGTGTACAGCCCTTGATTTTCGTAAAGACCTTTGTGTAATAATTAGAGTCCGAAAAACCGGACAGTAGTCCTGATTCCGTAATAGAACAGGAAGGATTTTCCAGATATTCCAGGCTGCGTTCAATGCGGTATTCCTGGATGTATCCGAAGAGAGTGATATTCATACATTTTTTGAAAAGCCGGCTGCATTCGCTGGGACTTAAGTGGATCAGGTCTGCAACATCATTCAGGAGGATCTTTTCAGAGTAGTGTTCTGCGATATAGGACATGATCTGACGGATGCGGCGGTAGTTTTCTTCATCCTGACCGGATGGAAGAGTTGTCCGGGAGATCGTATTTTCATACAAGATTTTCCAGAAGTGCTGCAGTCTGGCGATGATCTCAAATTCATACATGGGTTTCCGGCTACTGTCCAGGTCGATGATGTCACGGATATCTTTTATGGCCTCGGAATGCCATTTACAGGATAGATCAAGCGGTACGGCGGACAGGGAAAAGCTTCGGAGGATCGGTTCTGTATATTTCTGGAAAAGAAGGCTTCCCGAAAATCCGTAGATCAGTTTGGGGTCAAAGGTTATGGGGATATACTGACAGTCCTGATCCTGATACATATATCCGGCATGAAGGGCATTGGCATTGCCAAAGATTGCCTGTCCCTCTTTCAGGTGAAAGGTATTCTGATTGATCTTGTAGAGCATTTCGCCCTTTTCGATATAGGTAAGCTCGATCTCCGGATGCCAGTGCCACAGAAAGGAACCGGTCTCATAGCCGGAAAGCCGCTCGTAGCTTACCAGGAATGGGAAGGAGCTGTCTCCGTGTTTTTTCAGTTCTTTTCCGGCGGGATCTGTGATGATCTGCATGGTGTTACCTCCTTCCTTCTGTGCGCGGATTCTGAAGTGTATATCTGCTTTTCATAGTGGAATTTATTTTATCAGAAAAGGCAGAAAATGCAAAGGGATATTCCGGGATCACCACAAAATAATACGGTTTTTACACAAAATTGTTATGGACAGAAAAGACGGGACTGTTATAATAAAAGTACATGAAGCGTTACTATTCACTGGTGATATTCTGCGCATTGCGAAGCGTGTTGCTGAGAACGGAGTGAACAGTAACCATGAAGCGTGACAGAGCGGAAGATTTTTTCAGGTTCTTCCGGATCTGGGGTGTAAACTATATAACAGGAGGAAGAAAAAATGGGAACAATTAAAATTCCGACAGCAGAAGTGCTGAAAAAAATCTATGGCGAGACAGAGGAGAGCAGCGCCCGTTATACCAATCTTGCTGTGAATTTCGAGAAGAAATATCATCATGACAAGGCAGAGTTTTTTACTGCTCCGGGCCGTACGGAGATCATTGGCAACCATGTTGATCATAACGGCGGTCAGATCATTGCGGCAAGTATTGATCTGGATACCATCGGTGCTGCTTATCCAAACGGAACCAATGTGATCCATATGATCAGTGAGGGTTACAAACAGGAAGTAGTTGTTGATCTTGACAAGCTCAGCACAGAAACCTATACAAAAGGTACAGATGCTCTTGTTGCAGGTATTATGGAGTATATGCAGAAAAAAGGCTATGCTACCGGTGGATTTGACGCTTATGTTTCCACCAAGGTTATTGCCGCTGCAGGTGTAAGCTCCTCTGCTTCCTTTGAGATGCTTGTATGTGCGATCACCAATTATTTCTTTAATGAAGGTAAGCTGGAGTATGGCGAGTATGCGAGAGCAGGTCAGTATGCTGAGAATGTTTACTGGAAAAAGGCTTCCGGTCTGATGGACCAGATGGCTTGTGCTGCCGGCGGACCGATCCTTCTGGATTTCTCTGATAAAGAGAATATCAGCTGTGAGAAGATCGCATTTTCCTTTGAGGATATGGGCTGCAGACTTGTGATCGTAAATACCGGTAAGGGCCATGCAGATCTCAGTGAGGAATATTCTTCTATTCCTATGGAGATGCGTGAGGCTGCGAAGGCTATGGGCGTAGAGCTTCTCTGTGAGTCCAGTATGGAGAATCTTCTGGCACATGTGAAGGATATTCCGAATGACCGTGCTGTTCTTCGTGCGATGCATTTTTATGAAGAGAACAGACGTGTTGCAGATGCTGTGAAGGCTGTTGAGAATAAAGACGGTGAGGGATTCCTGCGCCTTCTTGAAGAGTCCGGTAATTCTTCCTGGGAGTGGCTGCAGAACTGTTATTCTCTGCAGAATTGCAAGGAGCAGAAGATTACGTTGAGTCTGGCGCTTACCAAGCTGTTTCTGAATAAGATCGGTGCTGGTATCTGCAGAGTTCATGGTGGTGGTTTTGCAGGAGTTATCATGTGCGTGCTTCCGATCGAGAACGCAGATGCGTATGTGGACTATATGGCTCAGTATGTTGGAAGGGAAAATGTCTATCCGATGAATATCAGGAGTACAGGGGCTGTTCATGTTGAGTGATTTTTGATGGCATAACGAACGTCATGGAGGGCGATTCGTTTCCGAATGCGGCTTTGGCGGCATCCGGAAATGAACCGCCCTTTGCGCTGTACTATGATTTTTTATTTTTTAATCAAAATTTTATGATTTGTTTCTGATTTAAATTTATGGGTTATGGTATAATGAGAAAAATTTTAAGAGAGTAATAAAAAAGAATTTGCAGAAGTTTTCAAGGTGAGGTTTCTGGAGTTGTTTTGAGTTTTGTTTTTTTCATTATATTTCATAAGAAAGGTTTGACATATTTATGAGCAGAAGAGAGTTTCTTGAGGTTTTACGGGGGCAGCTGTCCGGACAGATGACCCAGGGGAGAGCTGCGGCTCATGTGCGGTATTATGAGGATTACATTCAGTCTCAGGTCCGGAACGGCCGAAGCGAATCAGATGTTCTGGCAGAACTGGGGGATCCCAGGCTGATCGCCAAGACTTTGATCGATACAGATGACAGTGCAGCTGTTTATGATGAGTCCGGTTATTCTGAAGAGAGCTACGGTGCAGATGATTATGCGGATAATGGGACGGAGAGCAGTGCCGGAAAGGCAAGAAGCTTTAAACTGGATCTGAGCACATGGTATGGGAAGGCGATCGTGATCGCCATTGCAGCGTTAATTGTGATACTTTTAACAACTGTTTTGGTGGCAGTTGCTCCATTTTTGATAATTTTTGGTATAGTTTTGTATTTAATATCCTGGTACAGGAAGAAAAAAGTGTAATTGTTCCACAACAGCTGTGAGTTAAAGACAATTTCCGTGTAATGAAATGGATTGCTTGTGAAAAAAGTATTTATAAGATTTGCATAAAAAATATGTGTTTGGTCTTGATTTATAGTGGATTTTACTGTATAATCTGGATTAACAAGTTGAGATTGTGTCTGTTTTGTATAAAAACAGATGATGCCATTGAGAAGAGAGAACGGCAGAAGATATGCATCGAAGGATGCGTTATTTTCTGCCGATTTTTTTATCTATTTTTTTATGGAAGGTGATCAGAATGGATTGCCTTATTGAGGTACGGTAAATTGTATAAAATAGATAAAAAAATAATTGTTATTAAATGATAATTGTATAAAATAAATAAAGAAATATTGAAAAATAGAGAAATGGCTGTTGATTATATGCAAGAAATATGTTATCATTTGGTAAAAAGCTGGTAAAGATAACAAACGCGCAAATACAAAGGAGGGTAGTGAGAGGGCATTTTTGACAGCAGAACGTAAATGAGAGTTTTGCTTAATGTATTGGGGTAATTGCTGGAAGATATAACGGAAATGTTTTTCAGCAGAATGTGTAATGAGCAACATGATCAGCACTGTCAGGGGGACAGAGATATCGTGATGATGCAACTGATCGGTAGTACGTAAATTTATGAAAAGCAGGTGATATACAATGAAAAGTAAAAAATCTTTTTTCAGGACAGTGGAGCCTTATCTCTATCTGGTTCCTGTAATGATCCTTTTTATACTGTTTGTATTCTGGCCGTTCGTTAAGACGATCCAGCTGAGCTTTGCCAGAACCACACCTCTTGGTCAGGTGGCACAGTATGTAGGACTTGACAACTATACGAATATTTTTACAGATGGAACGTTCCTTAACAGTTTGGTGACAACACTGAAATTCTCTGTTATGCGAGTTATCCTTTCTATTATGATCGGTTTTATACTGGCGATCATCAGTACAGAGAAGATCAGGGCAAAGGGATTTTTCCGTACTGTATATGCACTTCCGATGGCTATTTCCGCAGCAGCGGCATCTGTAGTGTTCATGTTTATTTTCCACAGCTCTCTGGGTATCCTGAACAGGGCGCTCGGAACTCATATCGGATGGCTGACAGATAAGAAATATGCACTGATCGCAGTTACGATCGTTAGTGTATGGATGGCGATCGGTATGAATTTCATTTACCTTACTGCAGCGATCCAGAGTGTACCGGCTGAGCTTTATGAGAGCGTTGCCCTGGATGGAGCGAATTTCTTCCAGAAGCACCGTCATGTAACGATTCCGTCAATCTCTCCGACACTGTTCTTCCTTCTCATCATCAATGTCATCAACTCCGTACAGGCATACGCAGAGTTCAAGATGATGACCCAGGGCGGACCGGCAGAGAGTACCAACGTTATCGTGTATGAGATTTACCAGGAGGCATTTATCAACAGCCGTTTCGGTGTGGCCTGTTCAGAATCCGTAATTCTGTTTGTTATTTTGATCATCCTGACTGCACTGCAGTTTAGACTGGAAAAGAAGGTGACCTACTGATGAAAGAAAAACCATATGTAAAAGTGGCGATGTATGCGCTGAATATTATTTTTGCAATTATTATTATTGTTCCTGTTATCTACTGTTTCAATGTTAGTATGATGGATCTGAAGGAGATCTATGGCGGAAAGTTCTGGCCGTCCCATCTGACTATCGAGAACTACACAAGAGCATTTCAGCTTGCACCGTTCTTTACCTTCATTAAGAACTCACTGATCGTATCCGGTGTTATCACATTTGCTCAGGTCGTTACAGGTGCTCTTGCAGCATATGCTTTTGCAATGATGGAGTTCAAAGGCAAAAAGGTCCTGTTCTATATTATGCTGGCAACCATGATGATCCCGAGCCAGGCGATCATCATCGCAAACTACCTGACTATTGCTGACTGGGGTATCCGTAATACATACGCAGCGCTGATCCTTCCTAATGCAGCAGCAGCTTTTGCGGTATTCAACATGCGTCAGGCATTCCTGACACTGCCGAAGGAGATCCATGAGGCGGCAGAGATTGACGGATGTACAAATTTCAAGTTCTTATATACCATCGGTGTTCCGCTTATCAAACCATCACTGGGTGCTCTGATCATCTATGTATTCCTTCAGAGCTGGAACTACTATCTGTGGCCACTGCTTGTAACAGACAGTGTAAATATGAGAACGGTTCAGATCGGTCTTGGTATGCTTCAGGGGGCTGAGGCAACAGACTTCCGACCGGTTATGGCTGGCGCTATGGTTATCCTGATTCCGTCGATCCTTGTATTTATCATTGGTCAGAAGCAGATGATCAGTGGTCTGACAGCAGGTGCTGTTAAGGGTTGATCCAATCACATAAGAGCAAGTAGCAAAAATGTTAATTTGTCCGACCTGTATTGGGGCGGGTCGGACCATTATAAAAGGAGGGTTTCTATATGAACAACAAAAAATGGATGGCGATTCTTTTAGGAGGAATCATGGCTGCATCTCTGGCAGCTCCGTGCTCAGTAAGTGCAGCTGAGAAAACAACACTTACATTCTGGCATGCAATGGGCGGCACAAACGGTGAGGTGCTTCAGCAGATCGTGGATGATTTCAACGCATCCCAGGATGAGATTGAGATTAAAGCTGAGTATCAGGGAACCTATGATGATACCATCACAAAACTGAAAGCTGCTATGCAGAGTGACTCCGGTCTTCCGGATGTCTGCCAGATGTATGACGTAGGAACAAAGTTCATGTATGACAGTGGTGCTGTCATTCCTGTAGAAGACAAATTTGAGAGCACAGGCTATGATAAGAGCTCTGTTATGGAGGTTATCAGCAGCTACTATACCGTAGACGGCAAGCAGTATGCAATGCCATTTAACGTATCCACACCTATGCTGTATTACAACAAAGACGTATTTGAGGCAGCAGGACTTGATCCTGAAACTCCGCCAACAACTTATGATGAGGTTCTTGAGGATGCCAAGAAGATCGTAGAGAGCGGAGCAGCTCCGGTTGGTTATTCACAGGCTATTTACGGATGGTTCTTTGAGCAGCAGCTTGCAGGACTTGGTGTAACATACGGAAACAATGACAATGGACGTAAAGAGGCAGTTACAGCTGTTGATTTTGATTCCAACGGCGGCGGCCTGAAAGTATTTGATATGTGGAAAAAGCTGTATGATTCCGGATATTTCGAAGATTACGGAACAACAACAGCAGATACTCAGACAGCATTCTTCTCCGGACAGGTTGGCATGATCATCGAGTCTACTGCTATCCTGAAAAATGCAGTTGATTCTTCTCCGTTCGAAGTTGGTACAGGATATCTTCCGAGAATCGAGCAGAATGATGAAGGCGGCGTTATCATCGGTGGTGGATCCCTGTGGCTTACAGATACAGGCAACGAAGCTAACGAAGATGCAGCATGGAAATTCATTGAGTACATCACAACTCCTGATGTACAGGCTAAATGGTCCATGGGTACAGGATACTTTGCAATCAACGAGAAAGCTTATGAGACAGAGGATATGAAGGCTTACCTCAAAGAAAACCCGAACTTCGAGACAGCTATCAACCAGCTGAAGGATTCTCCTGTAAACTGCAATACAGCAGGTGTTCTCTCAGGTGTACAGACAGAAGCCCGTCTTACATTCAACGAGATCATGCCGCAGGTATATGATGGCAAGCTCACAACTCAGGACGCTGTTGATCAGCTTGCAGCTTCTGTAAACAAAGCGATCGAGAACTATAACGAGTCTATTAAATAATCAGAATGCCCTCTGATCAGTAGATAGAGCAACAGATAGGGATACCGCCGCCGGGCGCCGGTATCCCTGCTGTTTTACATGCTGTGAGACTACAGATCATGTATATCCGGGGTATAGGATCATATGAAAAACTGCGTAGTGAGACGGACAGAGAGAGTCCGGCTGACTAGACAGCTTTCGAATGGAGGGAGTGTGGCCTGCAGCGTTCGTGCAGGGTAAAATGGAAGGATGCGCTATTGGCGTTATCACCGGCGGAAAATAATGATACAACAGGAAAGGGGCAAATTTATGGGCGGAATTCTCGGAGCATGTAATGCAATATCGGATTATTTGCACACTTTAAATATGGGATCGACGCTGTTTCGGCTGATCCTTGCGATGTTTCTTGGATGTCTGATCGGTATTGATCGTGGAATGAAGAAGCGTGTGGCAGGTGTAAAAACACATATGATCGTCTGTATGGGGGCAACTTTGGTTATGATGACGGGCGATTTTATCCATGTATATTCTAATGGGGCAGGAATCGGAGATACTGCACGACTTGGCGCACAGGTTGTCAGTGGGATTGGTTTTCTTGGAGTGGGAACCATCATTGTGACCGGACAGAGACATGTATCCGGTCTTACGACAGCGGCCAGTCTTTGGACTTCTGCGTGTATCGGACTTGCTGTGGGGATCGGCTTTTACAGCGGTGCGATCTTTACCACGCTGGGGCTTATTCTGGTGTTCAAATATGCGAAATATATAGAGGTTTATGTGGAAGAGCATTCCAATACCTATGACGTATATATGGAGTTTGAAAATGAAGACAAGATGAGTATGGTCATAAAGAAGCTCCGGGAAGAGGACATCATGATCTCCAACGTAGTTATCATCAAAAAGAGATCCAAAACACAGAGTGTGGTGATCCAGGCAACAATGGAGGCTGCCAAATGGAAAGCACGCCATACTGTATTTCGTGAGGTAAGACAGCAGGAAGGAGTTATTTCTGTGGAGGAAATATGATCGGGAATCGGGAATACAATGAAACTTATCATGTTTTTGAGAAAGTTAAGAGCATGTTAAAGAAAAAACGATGTATTTTACGAAAAATGCACTTGAAATATGAAGAATAGTCTGATACAATGAATACAAAGTGAAGAAGGAATCTGATTCAGCTTGCTGAATACAGAGAATGCCATTGAGAACAGAGACCGGCATGAAGACACATGGATAAGTGTGTTTTTATGCCGGCTATTTTTATGCGCAAATGTTAATGTTTCAAAAGGATTACAAGGGTTACAAAGGGTTACGGCATAAAAATAATGGCATATTCACTTGAAAGATTGCTGTTCGTAAGCAGTACTCCTCGCAGAATATATACCTGCGGACGGCAATGCTTGTGTTGCAACGGATATTCTGCTGTTTCCGGCGCAGAGAAAGCCGGGGACAGTTCAGAAGATCCGCAAACAGGAAAGGAGAAACAGATCTATGTATGATGTGATCATTATCGGAGCAGGAGTTTCCGGAGCGGCAGCGGCGAGAGAGCTTTCAAGATATCGGCTGAAAATCTGCGTTCTGGAGCGAGAAGAGGATGTATGCTGTGGAAATTCCAAGGCAAACAGCGGAATCGCTCATTCCGGTTATGATGCAGAACCGGGAAGCCTTATGGCGGAACTGAATGTGAAGGGCAGCAATATGATGGGACAGCTTTCGAAGGAACTGGATTTTCCTTTTAAACAGACGGGTTCATTGACTGTCTGTACGACTGAGAATGGAATCGCCATGCTGCATAAGCTGCGTGAAAGAGGACTGAAAAACGGAGTAGAGGGACTGAGGATCCTTGACAGAGAAGAGGCACTTGCCATGGAGCCGAATCTGTCTGATCAGGTGCTGGCAGCGCTGTATGCACCGACAGCCGGAATTGTCTGTCCCTTTGAGCTGAACATTGCAATGGCAGAGAATGCATATAACAATGGTGTGGAATTTAAATTTGACACAGAAGTAAAGAACATCCGAAAACAGGAAAAAGGTTTTGTTGTGGAAACCTCAAAGGGTGATTTTGAGACAGGCTGTATCGTCAATGCTGCCGGTGTCTATGCGGATGTTTTTCATAATATGGTAAGTGAGAAAAAACTGCATATCACTCCTCGTAAGGGTGAGTATATGCTTCTTGATAAAAGTGCAGGAACACATGTGAATCATACGATCTTTGCACTTCCAAATAAGAACGGAAAAGGAGTTCTGGTAACACAGACTGTTCACGGTAATCTTCTGATCGGGCCTACAGCTACGGATCTGGAGGATCGGGAGGAAACAGCGACTACCTCAGAGGGGATGGAGGAAGTAAGTGTCAAATCCCGGAAAACAGTAAAGGATATTCCACTGCGGAAGGTGATCACAAGCTTTGCAGGGCTTCGAGCTATCGAGGACGGTATGGATTTTGTGATCAAAGAGGTGGAGGATGCCCCCGGATTTATCGATTGTGCAGGAATCGCATCCCCGGGACTTACCAGCTCACCGGCCATTGGCTGTATGGTTGCTGATATCGTAAAAGAAAAATTACATCCGGAAGTAAATCCGGATTTTGATCCGGTGAGAAAAGGGATCCTGGATCCGTCAGAGCTTTCTCTGGAAGAAAGAAATGAGCTGATCAAAAGATCACCGGAATATGGAAATATCATCTGCAGATGTGAGATGATCTCTGAGGGAGAGATCCTGGATGCGATCCGAAGACCTCTTGGAGCGAAATCCCTGGACGGAGTAAAACGTCGTACAAGAGCAGGAATGGGAAGATGTCAGTCAGGCTTCTGCTCTCCCAGAACAATGGAAATCCTCAGCCGAGAGCTTGGCATTTCCATGGAGGAGATCACAAAAACAGGCGGAGCTTCCAGACTGATCGAAGGAATCAACAAGAAAATTGCAGAGGAGGGCGAGAACCATGAATGATAAGATTATGGTGAAGAGAGATATCGTGATCATAGGCGGAGGCCCTGCAGGACTGGCAGCAGCCCTGGCTGCAAAGAAAGAGGGAGCAGAGAGTATCCTGATCCTGGAACGTGATAAGGAACTGGGCGGGATCCTGAATCAGTGTATCCATAATGGATTTGGCCTTCATACATTTCAGGAGGAGCTGACAGGACCGGAATATGCGGCACGTTTTATCCGGATGGTAAAAGAGCAGCAGATCGAGTACCGGCTGAACACCATGGTCATGGATATCAGCCAGGATAAGGTGATCACTGCCATGAGCCGCCAGGAGGGAATGTATCAGATCCGGGCAAAAGCTGTGATCCTTGCCATGGGCTGCAGAGAGAGACCGCGAGGTGCACTGAACATTCCGGGATATCGACCGGCAGGCATTTATTCAGCAGGAACAGCACAGCGCCTTGTAAACATGGAAGGATTTATGCCGGGAAAAAAAGTAGTGATCCTGGGATCCGGTGATATCGGACTGATCATGGCTAGACGTATGACGCTGGAAGGTGCAGAGGTTAAGGCAGTGGCAGAATTGATGCCATATTCCGGAGGCCTGAAGCGAAATATCGTGCAGTGCCTGGATGACTTTGGAATCCCGTTGAAGCTTAGCCATACAGTGGTTGACATAAAAGGAAAAGAACGTGTGGAAGGAATCACTCTTGCAGAGGTAGACGAAAACAGACGCCCGATTCCCGGTACAGAGGAATTTTTTGAATGCGATACGCTTCTTCTTTCTGTTGGTCTGATCCCGGAGAATGAGCTTTCCGGACAGGCAGGTGTGAAGCTGAGTAATGTGACTTCCGGACCGGTGGTAAACGAAAGTTTGGAGACAAATGTAGAAGGTATTTTTGCCTGCGGAAATGTTCTTCATGTTCACGATCTGGTGGATTTTGTTTCGGAGGAAGCCGGCAATGCAGGAAGAAATGCGGCTCTCTATATAAACAACAATGGAGAGGACAAAATACCGGAAGAGATAAAGATCACGCTTTCGCCCCAAAACGGAGTCCGCTATACAGTGCCGTCTGAGATCCGTACCGGTCATATGGCGGAGGAGCAGCTGGTCCGCTTCCGTGTGGGAAATGTATATAAAAATTGTTACATCCGTGCATATCTGGATGGAGAACGGATCTTTTCCAGAAAAAAACAGGTGGCAGCACCCGGAGAGATGGAACAGATCAAATTGAAAAAAGAGCAGCTTCTTTCCATTCTGGAAGGAAAACAGAAACAGGATAAACATGAACTTGTGATCCAGGTGGAGGAGTGATGAAAATGGAAAAAAGGAATCTTACTTGTATCGGATGTCCTATGGGATGCGCCCTTCTGGTGGAAATGGATGGAAAAGAGATCATTTCCGTCACAGGAAATACCTGTAAAAAAGGTGCGGAATATGCAGTGAAGGAAGTGACAGATCCGACCAGGATCGTGACAACGACCGTGCGTGTGAAGAATGGAAGCATGCCGGTGGTGTCAGTAAAGACAGCACAGGATATTCCGAAAGGAAAGATTTTTGACTGTGTGGAAACGCTGCGGGATGTATGTGTGGAAGCGCCGGTTCAGATCGGGGACGTGATCCTGGAGAATGTAGCAGGCACAGGCGTGGATATCGTGGCTACAGGAAATGTGAAGCAGATCATACAGTGATCTGCAAAGGATATATATGGCAATCTGTATGCTTATAATATGTCAGCCCTCCGGCAGACAAAGCGAATAAAATAAACCTGAAAAGGCTTTTTTATCGCTTTGTTTGTCATGAAATAAAATATACAAAATGCACAAAAAATATTAGTGCTTAAAAGAATGATTAATTAAAAAATAACAAAAAAATATATAAAAATCGATAAAAAATGTTGAAAATAAATAAACGCTATGATATAATCAGAAATATGAATTAGCAAAAATGCTCATAACGATGTAATGCATTGAATGGAGGATGATTAGAATGAAAGTATTTGGACATCGTGGTTTCAGCGGAGAATATCCGGAGAATACAATGCTGGCGTTTCAGAAGGCTGTGGAGGCTGGTTGCGAGGGGATCGAGCTTGATGTACAGCTGACCAAGGATCTGGTTCCGGTGATCATGCACGATGAGAAGGTTGACCGTACCACAGATGGAAACGGATATATCTATGATCTTACATATGCTGAGCTGTGTAAACTGGATTGCAGTTATCCGGATAAGTTTGCTGGAAAATTCGGCAGGCTTCAGATTCCGACTCTGAGAGAGTATTTGGAGTGGATGGCAGAGGAGGAAGATCTGATCACAAACATCGAGCTGAAGAACAGTGTTTATTATTATGGTGGTATGGAAGAGAAGGTCATTGATATGATCTGCGAATATGGTCTGGAGGATCGGATCATCCTTTCCTCTTTCAATAACGCATCCATTGTATTGTGCAGACAGAGTGATGAGACTATTGCAGGGGGCTTTCTGGTAGAGAAATACGTGGATAATGCAGGGGTTTATGCAAGAACCTGTGATGTGCAGTATTATCATCCGAATCTGGAATACCTGAAGGAAGAACATGTACGCAGCTGTTCCCAGAACGGGATCGGGGTGAATGTCTGGACTGTAAACGAGGAAGAGGATATGAGAAGGATGAAGAAATGGGGAGTAAACTCCATCATCACCAATTATCCGGACAGAGGAAGAGCAGTGGCAGACGAGGATTGAAACTGTAATGCAAAGACGCTTTCTGTAAGGTACATACAGGAGGCAGGCTAAATTTGAAATCTCCGGCAGGAGGGGGTCCTGCTGCAGATCTATATAAGCAAAATAAAAAAACTATAATAATGTATATGGAGGATTTTTACAATGGAGAAAGAAACAAGACCTTTTATTTCCTGGCAGCTTGCAGACGATTTTATGACTGCAGTATTTGAGAAAATGGGAGTTCCGACGGAGGATGCAAGACTTTGCGCTGATGTACTTCTGGAAAGTGACAGACGTGGAATCGAGAGCCATGGCTGCAACCGCTTTAAACCGATCTATATCGACCGTATCAAATCCGGAATCTTAAATCCTGTAACAAAGATCGATATTCTTAAAGAGACACCGACAACTGCAGTTCTTGATGCTAACGATGGTATGGGAATGGTAGCCAGCAAGAAGGCTATGGACATGTGTATCGAAAAGGCACATAAATACGGCATGGGTATGGTTGCAGTCCGTAACTCTTCTCATTATGGAATCGCAGGATATTGGACAGGTCTCGCAGCAAAAGAGAATATGATCGGTATCAGCGGTACCAACGCAAGACCATCCGTTGCACCGACATTTGGTGTTGAGAATATGCTTGGAACCAACCCACTGACATTTAGTATGCCTACAGATGAGCCGTTCCCGTTTACACTGGACTGTGCAACATCTGTTATCCAGAATGGCAAGATCGAATACTACGCACGTATCAACCATGATACTCCTAAGGGTCTTGTTATTTCCAGAGAAGGAGAGGAGCTTACAGATAGTGCAGAGATCCTTAAGAAGATCAGAAGCCAGCAGGCAGCACTTGCTCCTCTTGGTGGATTTGGTGAGACAACCGGAGGATATAAGGGATACGGATACTCTACTGTTGTTGAGATCCTTTCCGCTGCTCTTCAGTCCGGTCTCTTCCTGAAAGCTCTGGATGGTAAGGATGAGGAAGGAAAGATCCGTCCATATCATCTTGGACATTTCTTTATTGCTATCGACACAGAGGCATTTATGGGTGCAGAGGCATTCAAGAAAACATGCGGTGATATCCTGAGAGACCTGAGAGGCTCCGAGAAGGCTCCTGGACAGGAACGTATCTACACAGCAGGCGAGAAGGAATATGATGTATGGATGTATCGTAAGGATAAGGGAGTTCCGGTGACAGAGGCAGTTCAGAAAGAGTTTATCGGACTTCGCGATGAATTCGGACTTACACAGTTCAAATTCCCGTTTGAGAAATAATGTATCTGCAGAAGGGAAGTCCATAGGGGCTTCCCTTCTTTTACCAGAGAAGAAGATTGTCTGAGAATTGTAATACAGCCGGAAATAAAACAGATATATTTGGCAAATGCGTCTGGTCTTTGAAGCAATAAACTGATACAATAAGAATAATATCTTCAAATAATGCGCGGAGATAAAATGATATTGTGTGAACATTGCGGAGGAAGAGAGAAGATGAACAAAGAATTTCTGGACGCGATCGAGGCGAACCCGATCATAGCGGCTGTAAAGGATGAGCAGGGGCTTCAGAACTGTTTGGGCAGGGAGGAGCTTACCGTGATCTTTATCCTGTATGGAGATATCCGTTCTATTGGGGGAATTGTGGAGCGGATCCACCAGGCGGGGAAGATCGCGATGGCACATATAGACCTGATCACAGGTTTAAGCTCAAAAGAGGTTTCTGTGGATTATATTTGTAAAAATATCCATGCAGATGGGATCATTTCAACAAAAGCATCCATGATCAACAGGGCGAAGAAGCTTGGAATGTATACAGTTCTGCGTTTTTTCCTTATTGATTCCATGGCGATCAAGAACATTGAGAATCTGGAAAATCAGCATGAGCAGCTGCCGGATGTGGTAGAGGTTCTGCCGGGGCTGATGCCGAAGATTCTTAAACAGATATGTAAAACAAGCAAGGTGCCTGTGATCGCAGGCGGTTTGATCTCCGATAAGGAGGATGTGATGGGAGCTCTGGGTGCGGGGGCAGCAGCGGTTTCCACTACAAATCAGAAGGTATGGGAATTATGAGGCTGCAGAGGCATTGAGCCGCAGCCAAGAAATGTATTGGAGGATTTTTATATGGCAAAATATGTTATGGCGCTGGATTCGGGAACGACCAGTAACCGCTGTATTCTTTTTGATGAAAGCGGAAGGATCCGCAGTGTGGCGCAGAAGGAGTTTATCCAGCATTTTCCAAAACCAGGATGGGTAGAGCATGATGCAGGTGAGATCTGGTCCACACAGCTTTCTGTTGCCAGAGAGGCTATGAACCAGATTGAGGCAACGGCAGAAGATATTGCAGCAATCGGTATCACCAATCAGAGAGAGACTACTATTGTCTGGGATAAGAATACGGGACAGCCGGTTTATCATGCCATCGTATGGCAGTGCAGAAGAACTTCAGAATACTGCGACAGTCTGAAAGCAAAGGGACTGGAAGAAAAATTCCGTCAGAAAACAGGACTTGTTATTGATGCGTATTTTTCTGCCACCAAGGTAAAATGGATCCTGGATAATGTGGAGGGTGCCCGCGAAAGAGCAGAGAAGGGAGAGCTTTTGTTTGGTACCGTGGAGACCTGGCTGATCTGGAAGCTGACCAAGGGAGCTGTTCATGTAACAGATTATTCCAATGCATCCAGAACGATGATGTTCAACATCAATACACTGGAGTGGGATGATGAGATCCTGGAGGAGCTTGATATTCCGAAATGCATGCTCCCGCAGGTAAAAGAGTCCAGTGAGATTTATGGTGAGACAGATCCGTCCTTTTTCGGTGGAAGGATCCCGGTAGCCGGTGCTGCCGGGGACCAGCAGGCGGCGCTGTTCGGACAGGCCTGCTTTGAGAAAGGTGAAACCAAGAATACATATGGAACCGGTGGCTTTCTTCTGATGAATGCAGGAGATAAACCGGTATTTTCCAATAACGGGCTGGTTACAACCATCGGATGGGGACTTAACGGAGAGATCACTTATGTTCTGGAGGGATCCGTATTTGTGGCTGGTGCTGCGATCCAGTGGCTTCGTGATGAGCTTCATCTGGTGGATTCCGCATCGGATACCGAGTATTTTGCGGGAAAGGTACCGGATGCAAACGGCTGCTACGTCGTGCCTGCATTTACAGGACTTGGAGCTCCTTACTGGGATCAGTATGCCCGTGGCACGATCGTGGGGCTGACCCGTGGTGTAAATAAGTATCATATTGTGCGTGCGACTTTGGAATCCCTTGCATATCAGGTCAATGATGTGCTGGAGGTTATGAAGGAAGATGCAGGAAGTGACCTTGCAGTTCTTCGTGTAGACGGCGGAGCAAGTGCAAATAATCTTCTCCTGCAGATTCAGGCCAATATCAGTAATGTGGCTGTAGAACGTCCGGAATGTATTGAGACAACTGCTCTTGGTGCCGCATATCTGGCAGGTCTTGCTGTGGGATTCTGGGAAAGCAAGGAGGCAGTACTGGAAAGTCGTGATGTGGAACGTATTTTCCGCACGGAGATCGATGACGAGAAGCGAAATGCCATGGTAAAAGGCTGGAGAGCTGCAGTAGGCTGCTCCAGAGACTGGATCAAAAAGATCCAGTAAAAGATAAAAAAGAAAAGTCATGCAGCGGGACCGGATGAAAATGTCCTGTGCATGGCTTTTTTGCGTTTCCGGAATGTCACAGACAGACCGGCATATAAGCGATCGCGGAACAGATCCGCCGGAGCTTACAGAGCGGTCAGATCGATCCTGTAATCGTCGGAACCCGCTCCGTCAGCAGTGTAGTAAGCTGCTCTTTCTTCTGCATTTACATAGATGTGGAGCTCTTTGCCTTTCAGGCCCTTTGCTTCTGCATCTTTCTTAACAGCTGCCTCAAGGTCGGCAACTGTGATGGATGTCTCAAAAATTTCAAGTGTGATGCCGCTGATCTTATGATTTTTTACAGTGTTCTTAACTTCTTCTACTACTTCTGGTGCCTTGGCTGCTACAGTCTCTGTTGCCTTTTTGACTGCTTTAACGGTTTTTTCAGCTGCAGGTGTTTTTTCAATCTTTTCTACAGTTGATTTCACGGTAGCTTTGGCCTTGGTGGTTGCGCTCTTCAGGTTGCTTGTTCTGCTGTTTCTTCTTTTTTCCATAATGGAACACTCCCTTCCACATATTTCGCTGACAGAACGGATCTGCCGGAATATGTACCTGTTTACAGTAGCATGAATCCGGTGGAAAGTCAAATTTTTGCTTGGGTGTTGCATTTCCGGCAGTTGTCGTATAAACTGGATTACAGAGAAAATCAGACAGGGGTACAGAGATTGAAGAATATTCAGGAAGATATCAAAACAGGAAAATTTAAGCAGGCATATCTCCTTTACGGTGAGGAAGCCTATCTGAAACAACAATATAAAAGAAATCTGGTGAAGGCTCTGAACCCGGACGATGATACCATGAATTTTACCAGATATGAGGGGAAGGGGATCGATGTCCGGGAGCTTTTGAGTCTTTGTGATACCATGCCTTTTTTTGCAGAGCGAAGAGTAGTCCTTCTTGAGGATACGGGATTCTTTAAGAACAAATGCGAGGAACTGGCAGATTATATGAAAGCTCTGCCGGATTATCTGTATCTGGTGTTCTGCGAGTCTGAAGTAGATAAAAGAAGCCGTATGTACAAGGCGGTAAAAGCCTGCGGCAGCATCGGGGAATTTAAACAGCAGGATGAAAAGACTCTTATGCGGTGGGCAGCAGGGATCCTTGGAAAAAATGGCCGCAGGATCACCCAGAGAGATGTGGAGCTTCTGCTGACCATGACGGGAACAGATATGGGAAATATAAGGATGGAGCTGGAAAAGCTGATCTCCTATACGGTCGGAAGAGATGTTGTGACGGCTGCAGATATCCAGGCTGTCTGTACCACGCAGACAACCAATAAGATCTTTGATATGGTGCGTGCGGTGACGGAGAAGAACCAGAAGCGGGCCCTGGATCTGTACTATGACCTTCTGACTCTTCGGGAACCGCCGATGCGGATATTGTTTCTTCTGGCGAAACAGTTTCGTCAGATCTGCCTGACCAAGAAAATGTCACAGGAGGGTCTTTCTCAAACCGAGATCGCTTCCAAACTGGGAGTACCCTCTTTTGTTGTGCGGAATCTGGCATCCTGTGCCAGATCCTACACTGTGGAAGAGCTGGAGAATGCTGTGCGGGATTTTGTGGATGCGGAAGAGGCGGTAAAGACAGGTACACTTGGAGATGTGCTCAGCGTGGAGCTTCTGATCGTGAAGTACAGCTCGGCGAGAGCAGTGAGAGCCTGAGTTTTACGGAGAAGGGTTCTGCCACAGGGTCGCTCCGTTGTCCCTGAGCCATTTTTCGCAGGCTTTATACTCCGGCATCACAGATGCCACCACTGCATAAAAGGCAGGGGAATGATTCATTTCTTTTCTATGGGAAAGTTCGTGTACTACAACATAATCCAGAACTTTTTCCGGGGCGAAGATCAGCCGCCAGTTGAAATTCAGGTTTCCTTCGCTGGTGCAGCTTCCCCAGCGGGTTTTTTGTTCCCGGATCGTGATACGGCCGTAGGTTACGCCCATTTTTCTGGCGTAGGCTGCGGTTTTTCTTTTGAATATTTTTCTGGCGGATTCCATATAATAACTGCGACGGAATTCTGAAAGAGGCGGGTTTTCAGCCTGGGGCTGTGCCGGCTCAGTGGCAGCGTGTGAGAGATGCTCCAGGATCCAGCTTTCTTTCTGTGAGAGAAAACGATGGATGGTGGAATCTGGCATTGTGTGTGGAGCGCGGACAGTTACCTGACCGGAAACGCTGACCTGGATCGCCAGGGTTTTCCGGCTGCTGCGGATAATGCGGTAGGGAAAGGGATGGGATATCATAAAAAACTCCTTTTGGTCAATGCAGAAATCTATATACAAAACAGAAATCTATATACAAAAAAGACAGTCGCTGACGGTTCGACTGTCTTTCCTTTTACTTATAAGCTTATAACTAAAATATTCCGTGGTCTATTACGCAATGCTGTTGACAGCTTTGGAAAGACGGGAAATTTTTCTGGCGCAGTTATTTTTGTGATAAACGCCCTTGGATGTAGCTTTGCTGATTGTGGAGATTGCATCCTTAAGAGCAACCTCTGCAGCTGCCTTATCCTTATTCTCAACTGCTGTCTCAACTTTCTTGATGGAAGTCTTAACTGCAGAACGGATTGCTTTGTTTCTTGCAGCCTTAGTGCTGTTAACTAAGATTCTCTTCTTTGCGGATTTAATGTTAGCCAATTCGTACACCTCCGATTCCTTAAAAATATAATATTAAATTACATTCACAGGAACAGACACGGGCGCTCCTATGAAACATGCTTATATATATTATTATACGTGCACAGGAATGTCAAGATGTTTTTCGCAAAAATTCCAAAAAAATATGCAAAAAATACCAGATGCTGTGTAGAAAAGGGGAAATGATACATATTTATGGGAAAAAGGGGAAATAATAAAAGGGAAAACACCGGAAAAGCTGCAGGCAGCAGCGAAAAAGTCTTTGCAATCTTACAGAAAAAGAGGATGAGAGTATGGCTGGAAGGAGCAGAATCAGAACAGATCTGGCGCTGGAAGCAACGGAACGCTTTCAGGCGGAAAACGTAGAAGTACGTGGAGTAGAGATCAGGGAAAGATACGATGAGGAAAAGGATGTTCGGACTACCGTAGTGCGGATCACAACGGAAAACGGAGCCAGGACCATGGGAAAACCACAGGGAACCTATATTACCATTGAGGCACCGGATCTTTCCGTTCCGGATGAGGATTATCACAGGGAGATCTCGGAAGAGGTGGCACATCATTTAAGGGAGCTGATCGATCTTGGACGTCAGTTGTCAATTTTGGTGGTAGGGCTTGGAAATCAGGAGATTACTGCGGATTCCCTTGGCCCTCGTGCAGTTTCCAATCTTCATATGACAAGGCATGTGATCCGGGAATATGGGCTGAAGAGCAATGAACATATGAAAATGCATCAGATCAGCGGGATCGTTCCGGGTGTGATGGCACAGACCGGAATGGAAACTCTGGAAATTGTTCGGGGTGTTGTTTCTGAGACAAAGCCGGATTTGGTGATCGCCGTAGATGCGCTGGCGGCCAGAAGTACGACAAGACTTAACCGGACGATCCAGATCACGGATACCGGGATTAGTCCGGGCTCCGGCGTGGGGAATCACAGGGAAGGCCTGAATGAAGAAAATCTTTCGGTCCGTGTGATCGGGATCGGTGTTCCGACTGTGGTGGATGCGGCTACTATTGTCCATGATTCCATGGCAGAGCTTCTGGAGGCACTGGAGGAGGATGAGCAGAAGGAGTTTCTGGAAGAAATGATCTCGCCGAAGCTTTACACCATGTTTGTAACACCAAAGGATGTGGATGAAACGGTACGATATTTAAGCTTTACCATTTCCGAGGGACTGAATCTGGCTTTTTCCGATAGTCTAATCGAAGAGGACAGGTCATAAAATACCATAAGAGGTGATCGTGGGTGACGAATATCCAGAGGGCTTTCTGCGTGGTTTTGAGCCTGATCTTCCTGGGGGTGGTGGCTGTCCTTCCGGGAGATTTTTTCAGGCATGGTGAGATCTACAGACAGCTGCCGCTGTATTGCTTTCTGGAAAAGAAAGCTCTGCAGAAGGAAAATGGTAGAGACCGGGAAACAGAGATGCTTTTGCAGGAAAAAAACGCAGAGCATCTGGGTGAAGAAGTGGAAGCAGAGAACCGAAAAGAGCAGGAGACGCTGCTGATGGCCGAGGCGGAAGAAGTGGAGAAGAAAGAATCCCTTCAGAAGAAAGAAGAGCTTCAAAAGAAAAAAGAAATTCAAAAGAAAGAAGCGGAAGAGGCAGAAATGGAAGGGAAAAAATCCTCTGCCGGCAAAAAAAATGAAAAGGAGACTGTTAAGGGAAATGCAGAACAGGAAGTTGCAGAGCCAGAAATTACAGAGCCGGGAGGTTCAGAACAGAAAGCTACGGAGCCGGGGAACACAGAACCGGAGACTCCTCCGTCAGAGGAGAACCAATCCGGTGAAAATACTGCGAAGGAACAGGAGACTGTGGCACTGCCACATCCGCAGATTGACTTGTCTCAGGCGAAACTGGCAGATTTTGACTATGTGATGAATCAGTTTTTTATATTGGATTCCAATACGGAAACGAATGCGCAGCAGATCAGTGCGCCCCGTTTTCTGAAGGAGGATCTGTCCGTTAAAAAGGATTCATCGGTACCCCAGATCCTGATCTATCATACCCATTCCCAGGAGGCTTTTGCAGATTCAAGAGAAGGACAGACTGAGGACACCATCGTAGGAGTGGGAGATCATCTTGCTGAACTTCTGGAAAAAACATATGGATACCAGGTCATTCATATAACAGATGCCTTTGATATGATGGGAGGAACACTGGACAGGAGCAAGGCTTATGATTATGCCAGGGCATCCATAGAAAAAGTGCTGGAAGAAAATCCCACCATTGAAGTTGTGATCGACCTTCACAGAGATGGTGTGCCGGATGAGCGTCATCTGGTAACACAGGTGAATGGAAAACCTACTGCTCAGCTGCTTTTTTATAATGGATTAAGCTATACAGTCAGTCAGGGGGCAGTGAGTTATCTGCCCAATCCTTACATAGAAGAGAATCTGGCATTTTCCTTTCAGCTGGAATATCAGGCGGCACAGTATTACCCCGATCTTTACCGGGGGATCTATCTGGCAGGTCTTCGCTATAATCTGCATCTTAAGCCACGGGCCCTGCTTCTGGAGGCCGGAGCACAGACAAATACCGTGGAGGAAGTCCGAAATGCCATGGAACCATTTGCAGATATCTTAAACAGAGTTCTGAAAGGCAGTGACAAAGAAGGCTGAAATATGATATGATAAAGAGCAGTATGGAAAAATATGCGTTCTAAACGCTTTATACGAGAGAAATTTAAGGAGGACTTCCTGAATGATAGACCAGAGTAAAATTCGGAATTTTTGTATCATTGCACATATCGACCATGGCAAGTCAACACTTGCGGACCGTATCATCGAGATGACGGGACTTCTTACCGAGAGGGAAATGCAGGCCCAGGTTCTGGATAACATGGACCTTGAGAGAGAACGAGGGATCACCATCAAATCCCAGGCGGTTCGTATTGTATACAAAGCCAAGGACGGAAATGAGTATATTTTTAACCTGATCGATACCCCGGGACATGTGGACTTTAACTATGAAGTTTCCCGAAGCCTTGCTGCCTGTGACGGAGCGATCCTTGTTGTGGATGCAGCACAGGGAATCGAAGCTCAGACACTTGCCAATGTATATATGGCACTGGACCATGATCTGGATGTGGTTCCGGTGATCAACAAGATCGACCTTCCAAGTGCGGATCCGGAGCGTGTTATCAATGAGATCGAGGATGTGATCGGAATTGAAGCGCAGGATGCACCGCAGATCTCCGCAAAAACAGGACTGAATGTAGACCAGGTCCTGGAGCAGATCGTCAATAAGGTCCCGGCGCCGGCGGGGGATGTGGATGCACCTCTGAAGGCTCTGATCTTCGACTCTGTTTATGACCCTTATAAGGGTGTTATCGTATTTTGCAGAGTGAAGGACGGACGTGTGAAAAAGGGCACGAGGATCCATATGATGGCGACCGGATTCACCACGGAGGTTGTGGAGGTTGGATATTTTGGAGCGGGTCAGTTTATCCCGTGTGACGAGCTGACAGCAGGTATGGTCGGATATATCACAGCCAGCATCAAGAATGTCCGTGATACCCGCGTGGGTGATACGGTAACGGATGCGGACAACCCCTGTGCAGAGGCACTTCCGGGATATAAGAAGGTAAACCCTATGGTTTATTGTGGCCTTTATCCGGCAGATGGTGCCAAGTACGGCGATCTCCGTGACGCGCTGGAGAAGCTTCAGCTCAACGATGCTTCCCTTTATTATGAACCGGAGACATCGGTCGCCCTTGGATTTGGTTTCCGCTGCGGCTTCCTGGGACTTCTTCATCTGGAGATCATCCAGGAGCGTCTGGAGAGAGAGTATAACCTGGATCTTGTAACTACAGCACCGAGTGTTATCTATAAGGTCTATAAAACCAATGGTGAGATCATCGAGCTGACCAATCCCACCAACCTTCCGGATCCTTCAGAGATCGAATACATGGAAGAGCCTATGGTGAAGGCGGAGATCATGGTAACCACAGAGTTCATTGGTGCGATCATGGATCTCTGCCAGGAGAGACGTGGTCAGTATGAAGGCATGGAATATATGGAAGAAACCCGTGCACTCCTGAAATACAGACTGCCGCTGAACGAGATCATTTATGATTTCTTTGATGCACTGAAATCACGTTCCAGAGGTTATGCATCCCTGGATTACGAACTGGACGGATATGAGAGAAGTGAGCTTGTAAAGCTGGATATCCTTGTGAATAAAGAAGAAGTGGATGCTCTTTCCTTTATCGTGCATGCAGATACTGCTTACGAGCGTGGAAGAAAGATGTGTGAGAAGCTGAAAGACGAGATCCCGAGACAGCTCTTTGAGATCCCGATCCAGGCAGCTATCGGAAGCAAGGTCATTGCCAGAGAGACGGTAAGAGCCATGCGTAAAGACGTACTTGCCAAGTGTTACGGTGGAGATATCTCCCGTAAGAAGAAGCTTCTGGAAAAACAGAAGGAAGGTAAGAAACGTATGCGTCAGGTAGGTAACGTGGAGATCCCGCAGAAGGCATTTATGAGTGTCCTGAAGCTGGATGATAAATAGGAGATGACTTTTTGAAAAAAAATATAAAAAAACTGTTTCTGGCAGCAGGACTTCTGGCTATAACAGGAGCTCTGCTTACCGGATGTGGTTCAAAGAAGAAAAATGCAGAAGAGGAAAGTGTGATCAAAATCAGTACAGCGCCGGAACCGACTGCCACTCCTGATCCGAAAACCGTAGATCCGGATGCAGTGACGAGCAATGGAAATCTGACAATGGTCAATGAGTACCTGGCAGAAAACGGCAGTGAGGCATTGGGGATCGATGGCGTGACACCGACACCGGCTGCTTCGGATGGAAGCACGGATAATGCGGATAGTGCCGGTGAAGATACAAGCTCCGATGAGGATAATGATACATCAGGTAGTGGTGGAGAGGAAGGAGCCATGGATGGAGAATGAGGCGAAAAAACCGCTGGAGCTCTATATCCATATTCCGTTTTGTGTGAAAAAATGTGATTACTGTGATTTCCTTTCCGGACCTGCCGGAAAAGAGAGGCAGCGTGAATATTTCCAGGCTCTGGAAAGGGAGATCGCCGCTGTTCCGGATTTTTCGGAAAGGGAGATCACCACAGTTTTTATCGGCGGAGGAACACCTTCCGTGCCGGATCCGTCTCTTGTTGGAGAGATGCTGGATCAGATCAGAAATAAGTTTTTTGTGGCCCCGGATGCTGAGATCACCATCGAAGCAAATCCGGGGACTTTATATAAAGAAAAACTTCAAATATATCTGGAACACGGGATCAACCGACTGAGTCTGGGACTTCAGTCCCCGCAGAATCGGGAATTAAAGATCCTTGGAAGGATCCATACGTGGGAAGAGTTTCAGGAGAGCTTTTTTATGGCAAGGGATGCAGGCTTTTCCAACATCAATATCGATCTGATGAGTGCCATTCCGGAACAGACCTATGCAGACTGGGAAAAAAATCTCCGCACGGTGGCAGGGCTTTCGCCGGAACATATTTCCGCCTACAGTCTGATCATTGAGGAAGGCACTCCTTTCGGGGAGAGAAAGCTGAAATTGCCGGATGAGGATACGGAGTACCGTATGTATGAGAATACGGCAGGGATCCTGGAGGAATATGGGTTTCATCAGTACGAGATCTCCAATTATGCGAAAGGCGGACGGGAATGCCGTCATAATAAGGGATACTGGCAGAGGATCGATTATCTGGGACTGGGACTTGGGGCGTCTTCACTTCTGGATCATATGCGTTTTTCCAATACTGCGGATATGAAGGAATATATTGGAAACAGTGCGTTTCCGGATAAGATCCGCCAGAATATGGAAAGCCTTACAGAGGCAGATGAGATGGCTGAGTTTATGTTTCTGGGGCTTCGGATGACAGAGGGCGTTTCAATGGAAGCGTTTGCGGAATATTTCGGAAAAAATATGGAAAACGTTTACGGAGAGGTCCTGAAAAAACATCTGGAGATCGGAATGCTGGAACAAAAAGGAGACAGGATATATCTTTCGAGAAAGGGAATCCATGTGAGCAATGGAGTGATGGCGGATTTTCTGTTGTAGAAAAATTTGTCGATTTTTTCACCTTGACGAACGGATGTTCTGGCAGTATACTGATAAAAAATCAGAAGTTTTACAGCGGAATAAGAGAGGTAGATTCTGCTGTTGAGAAGAATACCGGAGTATTTTTTATGACCGGACAGAGTAGGAGGCTTTCATGTCAGCAGAAGCAAACGATAAGAAGCGTTTTATCAGGATACGCGGAGCCAATGAGAATAATCTTAAGAATCTTAGCGTCGATATTCCCAGAGACCAGTTTGTGGTACTTACCGGACTCAGTGGCTCCGGTAAGTCATCTCTTGCATTTGATACCATTTATGCAGAGGGACAAAGACGTTATATGGAGTCACTTTCTTCCTATGCGAGGCAGTTCCTGGGACAGATGGAGAAACCGGATGTGGAGAGTATCGAGGGCCTTCCGCCGGCAATCTCCATTGATCAGAAGTCAACGAACCGGAATCCCCGTTCTACAGTGGGTACGGTAACGGAGATCTACGATTATTTCCGACTTCTGTATGCCCGTGTGGGAATCCCGCACTGTCCCAAATGTGGAAGGGAAATCCGCAAACAGACGGTAGATCAGATGGTGGATCAGATCATGACGCTTCCGGAACGCCAGAAGATCCAGCTTCTTGCACCGGTAGTGCGGGGCCGCAAGGGAACCCATGTTAAACTTTTGGATCAGGCCAGAAGAAGCGGATATGTGAGAGTGCAGATCGACGGAAATCTCTATGAGCTTTCTGAGGAGATTAAGCTGGATAAGAATATCAAACATAACATTGAGATCGTTGTGGATCGACTTATTGTGAAACCGGGAATAGAGAAGCGTCTTTCCGATTCCATTGAAACCGTGCTGGATCTGGCGGATGGTCTGCTGGTAGTAGACACTATGGACGGGAAACTTCTGAATTTCAGTCAGAGTTTTTCCTGTCCGGATTGCGGCATCAGCATTGATGAGATCGAACCAAGGAGCTTTTCCTTTAATAATCCATTTGGTGCCTGCCCGCAGTGTCTGGGTCTTGGATATAAGATGGAATTTGATATCGATCTGATGATCCCGGATAAGAAACGGAGTATCAATGAAGGGGCTATCGCTGTTCTCGGATGGCAGTCCTGTACCACGCAGGGAAGCTTTTCCAGAGCGATCCTGGATGCCCTGGCAAGGGAATATGAATTTTCTCTGGATACACCTTTCTGCGAGTATCCGAAGAAGGTCCAGGATATCCTCATCCATGGTACCGGCGGTCATTCTGTGAAGGTTTATTATAAAGGACAGCGGGGAGAGGGCGTTTACGATGTGGCGTTCCCGGGACTGATCCGCAATGTGGAGCAGAGATACCGTGAAACCGGTTCCGAGGCTATGAAGCAGGAATACGAGAGCTTTATGCGGATTACTCCGTGCACCACATGTAAGGGACAGAGGCTGAAGAAGGAGTCCCTGGCAGTGACCGTGGCGGATAAGAATATTTATGAAGTGACCAATATGCCGGTACAGAAGCTACAGGGCTTTCTCCGCGATCTGAAGCTTTCAAAGCAGCAGGAGCTTATTGGAAGACAGATCCTGAAGGAAATCCGCGCCAGGGTTGGATTTCTGGCAGAGGTTGGCCTGGAGTATCTTTCACTTGGAAGAGCTACCGGAACCCTTTCCGGCGGAGAAGCTCAGAGGATTCGTCTTGCCACACAGATCGGATCCGGGCTTGTGGGGGTTGCATATATCCTAGATGAGCCGAGTATCGGGCTTCACCAGAGAGATAATGACAAGCTTCTGGGGGCACTGATGCGTCTCCGTGATCTTGGCAACAGTCTGATCGTGGTGGAGCATGATGAAGATACCATGCGTGCTGCAGACTGTGTCATCGATATCGGCCCCGGAGCCGGAGAACATGGCGGACAACTGGTCGCAATGGGGACAGCTGAGGATCTGATGAAAAATGAGCAGTCTGTGACAGGAGCTTATTTAAGCGGAAGGCTGAAGATCCCGGTACCGGAAGTGAGGAAGGAACCAACCGGATTTCTTCATATAAAGGGTGCGGCAGAGAACAACCTGAAGCATATCGACGTAGATATTCCTCTGGGAGTGATGACCTGTATCACAGGTGTTTCCGGCTCCGGTAAGAGCTCTCTGATCAATGAAATCTTGTACAAGAGACTTGCCAGAGACCTGAACCGTGCCAGAGTGATCCCCGGGAAACATGATGACATCCTGGGTATCGATCAGCTGGATAAGGTGATCAATATCGACCAGTCCCCGATCGGAAGAACTCCCCGTTCCAATCCTGCCACATATACCGGAGTTTTTGACCAGATCCGTGATCTTTTTGCAGCTACCGCAGATGCCAAGGCAAAGGGCTACAAGAAAGGCCGTTTCAGTTTTAATGTCAAGGGCGGACGGTGCGAGGCCTGCAGCGGTGACGGAATCATCAAGATCGAGATGCATTTTCTTCCGGATGTATATGTGCCTTGCGAAGTCTGCAAGGGCAAACGCTACAATCGTGAGACTCTGGAAGTGAAGTATAAGGGCAAGAGCATTTATGATGTATTGAATATGACTGTGGAAGAAGCACTGACATTTTTTGAGAATGTACCGTCGATCCGGAGAAAGATCGAGACCCTGTATGATGTAGGACTTTCCTATATCCGCCTGGGTCAGCCCTCCACCACTCTTTCCGGAGGAGAAGCACAGCGTATCAAGCTTGCCACAGAACTCAGCAAGCGTAGTACCGGAAAGACGATCTATATCCTGGATGAGCCTACCACAGGACTGCACTTTGCGGATGTCCACAAGCTGATCGAGATCCTGCGCCGTCTGTCTGAAGGAGGAAACACCGTTGTGGTCATTGAGCACAATCTGGATGTGATCAAGACGGCGGATCATATTATTGATATCGGACCGGAAGGCGGTGACAGAGGCGGAACGGTAATTGCCAGAGGAACTCCGGAGGAAGTAGCAGAGAATCCGGTTTCCTACACCGGTAAATATGTGAAAAAATATCTGGAACAGAAATAACCGGTAAAAGTTCTTTTCAATTTCTGTGGTTTTGTATATAATGAAGTGCGGGAACGTTCCGGCACAGACTGGAACAGAATAAGTCAGAAATGCGTCAGCATACAGAATGCGTATGACGCAGGCGGGAGGATTTATGCCGGCAAAGGATATTGGAATCGATCTGGGAACCAGAAACAGTCTGGTGTTTTCCACAGGCAAGGGAATCGTTTTAAGAGAGCCCTCTGTGGTTGTTTATGATAAAGATACAGAGAAGATCAGAGCAATCGGTGAGGAAGCCAGACAGATGGCAAGCCATCTGACTTCCAATATGGAAGTGATCTGGCCAATCCGAAGAGGTGTGATCGTAGATTATAATGTAATGGAAAAGATGCTGAAATATTTTATTTCACAGGCTATGGGACGGAGAGCGTTCCGGAAGCCGAGAGTCAGCATCAGTGTTCCGAGCGGGATCACGGAGATTGAGCGTAAAGCAATTGAGGAAGCTGCCTATCAGTCAGGAGCCAGGGAAGTTTTTCTTGTGGACGAGCCTATCGCTGCTGCTATCGGGGCAGGTGTAGATATTACCAAGCCATTTGGCAATCTGATCGTGGACATCGGTGCAGGGACCACGGATGTTGCGGTCGTATCCGTAGGAGGTGTGGTTGTTTCCGCATCTGTGAAGGTTGCAGGAGATAATTTTGATCATGCGATCATGAATTATGTACGTGAGAAGCACAGCCTCTTTATCGGGGAGGATGCAGCGGAGAATATCAAGATCAAGATCGGAACAGCCAGTGAAGAAGCGGATCTTCGCACGATGGAGGTCAAGGGCAGAAATATCATCACAGGACTTCCGAAGGTGGCAACACTGACTTCTGAGGAGATCCGGACCGCTTTGCGGGAAACGACCGGACAGATCGTAGAGACAGTCCATGGCGTTCTTGAGAAAACACCGCCGGAGCTGGCGGCAGATATCATGGACCGAGGAATCGTTCTTACAGGCGGAGGTGCCATGCTGCATGGAATGGATGCATTGATCGAGCAGAAAACAGGAGTCAGCACACTGACGGTACAGGATGCAATGCTTGTAGTGGCTGCAGGAACAGGAAAATATGCGGAAATCATGTCAAGGATGTAAACCGTTATGAGTCGTCTGGACGGCACAGGAGCAGAGAAGAGACTGCCGAAGGAAACTCATACAGATAAGGCGCTGCAGCTGCAGTGCCTTTTGCTGTTATCAGAGGTTTACAGATGGAGAAAAAAATGAGTGAGACAGTTACAGGATATATAGATCATGTGATCTTCCGAAATGAAGATAATGGATATACGGTCATGGTACTGAAAGGGATGGAAGAGGAACGGGAACTGACCTGTGTGGGGACATTTCCTGCGATCACCCAGGGGGCTGCCATTGAAGCTTCCGGAAATTATACAACACATCCGGTGTATGGCAAGCAGTTTCAGATAGCCTCCTACGTAGAAAAAATGCCGGAGGATGCACTGGCCATGGAGCGTTATCTGGGTTCCGGTGCGATCAAGGGGATCGGAGCGGCACTGGCAGCCAGGATCGTACGTCGTTTCGGTGATGATACTATGCGTATTGTAGAGGAAGAGCCGGAGCGGCTGGCTGAGATCAAGGGAATCAGCGAAAAAAAGGCCATGGAGATCGCAGAACAGATGACGGAGAAAGCAGATATGCGCCGCGCTATGATCTTTCTCCAGAAATACGGGATATCACTGAATCTCGGCGCAAAGATCTATCAGAAATATGGGCAGACTGTATATGGAGTCCTGCAGGAGAATCCGTATCGCCTTGCAGAGGATATCAGTGGTGTGGGATTCCGTATCGCAGATGAGATCGCTTCCCGGATCGGGATCCATACAGATTCAGATTACAGGATAAGAAGCGGAATGTTGTATACTCTCCTACAGGCTTCAGGAGAAGGCCATATCTATCTCCCGAAGGAGGAACTTTTTTCCAGGGCATCCGGACTTTTGGGAGTAGATTCCTCCTACATGGAAAAACATCTCATGGATATGGTAGTAGACCGGAAACTGATCCTGAAAGAAACAGAAGACGGTGCAGTTGTCTATCCCACACGATATTATTATCTTGAGCTGAATTCAGCCAGAATGCTCTGTGAGCTGAACATCCTCTGCCCGGAAGATGAGGAGATGATGGAAAAACGGATCAACAGGATCGAAAAGGAGACAGGAACCCGGTTAGATGAAATGCAGAAACAGGCAGTGGCGGCAGCTGCCAGTCATGGTCTGTTCATTCTGACCGGCGGGCCGGGAACCGGAAAGACTACAACGATCAATACGATTATCCGTTATTTTGAAGAGGAAGGCGCTGAGCTGCGGCTTGCAGCTCCCACCGGCCGTGCAGCCAAGCGAATGACAGAGGCTACCGGATACGAGGCTCAGACGATCCACAGACTTCTGGAGCTGAACGGGATGCCGGAGGAAGAGCAGGAAGGCCGTGCAGTTCATTTTGACAGGAATTCGGAGAATCCGCTGGAAGCGGATGTGATCATCATTGATGAGATGTCCATGGTAGATATCGCACTGATGCATTCATTGCTTCTTGCAGTGACAGCAGGGACCAGACTGATCCTGGTAGGTGATGAAAATCAGCTTCCCAGTGTAGGCCCGGGAAATGTTCTGAGGGATATTATCCGCAGCGGCTGTTTTCCGGTAGTAGAGTTGAAAAAGATTTTCCGCCAGGCATCTGAAAGTGATATTGTGGTGAATGCACATAAGATCAACCGGGGCGAGCAGGTGACCATCAATAACAAGAGCCGGGATTTCTTTTTTCTGAAAAGATATGACGCGGACATCATTATCCGTGTGGTGATCGCACTGATCCAGGAGAAGCTTCCGCGTTATGTAGATGCAAAGCCCTATGAGATCCAGGTGCTCACGCCTATGCGTAAGGGACTTTTAGGTGTGGAGCGGCTGAACCAGATCCTTCAGAGATATCTGAACCCGCCGGATGAAAAGAAAAAGGAGAAAGAGATCGGACAGCGTCTTTTCCGTGAGGGGGATAAGGTGATGCAGGTGAAGAACAATTACCAGCTGGAGTGGGAAATCCTTGGACGATACAAGATTCCTGTGGATAAAGGTGTGGGCGTGTTTAACGGAGATACCGGTATTATGACGGAGATCAATGAATTTGCGGAAACGGCTACCGTGGAATTTGAGGATGGCAGACAGGCAGAATATTCCTTCAAACAGCTTGAGGAACTGGAACTTGCCTATGCAGTGACCATACATAAGTCCCAGGGCTCAGAATATCCGGCAGTGATCCTTCCGATCCTTTCCGGACCAAGGATGCTGATGAATCGGAATCTTCTGTATACAGCAGTGACCAGAGCCAGAAAATGTGTTACCGTAGTAGGCAGCGAGACCACTTTTGCGGAGATGATCCGTAATGAAAAACAGCAGCAGAGATACAGCTCTCTGGACAGACGGATCCGGGAGCTGGATGAATCTGAACAGAAAGAGAGCGCCATCGGGGAGAAAGGACTTTCTTGAAAAAAACAGCAGATTTTTTACTGGACATGCTTTACCCGAAAAAATGCCCGCTGTGTCATCAGATACTGAAAAAAAAAGACCGGCTGATTTGCCCGGAGTGTTCCGAAAAGGTCAGGCCTATATCCGGTCCCAGGTGTATGAAATGCGGAAGACCGGTAAAAATGGAAGAGGAATACTGTGAAGACTGCCGCAAGGGTGCCCATCATTTTACGGAGGGCAGAAGTATTTTCTGGTACGGAGAGGTCTGGAGACAGTCTCTGGTACGATTTAAGTATTACGGATGTCGGGAATATGGGGATTTTTATGCAAAGGCAATGAGCGTCTTCGGAAAAAAATATCTGGAACGGTGGAAGCCTGATCTGATCGTTCCCGTTCCTCTACATCCCAGAAAAAAAAGGATGAGAGGTTTTAACCAGGCAGCATATCTGGCAGAAAGGCTCAGTGTTCTTACAGGGATCCCATGGAATGAGCATCTGGTAAAGAAGATACGAAGCACAAGATCTCAAAAAAAACTCAATGCCATACAGAGGCGTCAGAATCTGAAAAATGCATATCAGGTAACCGAAAAGATCCCGGGTTTTTCTGTACTTGTGGTGGATGATGTATACACAACAGGAAGTACGGCAGATGCCATGGCAATGTGTCTTCTTGAGGCCGGTGCAGAGAAAGTTTATTTTCTGACAATATGCGCAGGAAGGGCATGAAACAGCCGAAAAAACACTTTTCATAGGTATGGAACTATGCTACAATAAATTTGATTGCAGTTAAACAGTATAACTGTATGGAAAGCGTAATGCGGATCATATATTGGGGATTTTCCTGATAAAGAAAGCTTATGAGGAGTTATTTTTATGGTAAATGAAGAAAAAGTGAAGATTATGAACCGGCTGGCTATGTATGAACATGGCGAAGGCAGGAAGTATCTTCCGGTGAGCAGATATTATCGAAGTGATTATATTGGACTTGCACTGATCAGAAACTTTTTTCTGGTAACGATCGGATATGTATTGGGACTTGCAGGCGTTGCCGCATATTTCAGCGAATATCTTATGGATAATGTGAATAAGATTAATCTGGTCGAGGTTGGGATCTATATCATCGTCGGTTATCTGATCGTGCTTGTTGTATATTCGATACTGACCTACATCCAGTATTCTGTGAAATATTTCCGGGCAAAAAAAAGTGTCAGGGAATATTATCAGGATCTTACAAGACTGGAAAAAATCTACGGGCGGGAGGAAAAAAGAAATCCGGTCCGGAGAAATGCAGGAGGACATAGAAAATGACAGCTTTACTTGAGATCAAACAGAATATCAAAAGATTTTACGGACAATATGAAGTATATATACTGCCGGTCCTGAAGTTTGTTCTGGCATTTGCCTATTTTCTCTGGATCAACAGCAATATGGGTTACATGAAACAGCTGGATAATATTTTTGTTGTCCTGATCCTGGCGCTTGTATGTTCGATCCTTCCGGTTTCCGTGATGATGTTTATGGGATTTGCGTTGATGATCGGGCACTGTTATGCAGTCGGGATCGAAACGGCAGGATTTATGCTGCTTCTTATTCTGTTAATGCTGATCCTGTTCCTAAGATTCAGCAGGTCACAGAATCTTGCAATGATCCTTACACCACTTTCTTTCGGATTTGGTGTTCCTGCACTTATGCCGATCGGAGCAGGCCTGCTGGGTAGCGCATTGTCAGCGCTTCCGGCCGGATGCGGTGTTGTGATCTATTATTTTATACGGTTTGTACATGTACAGTCGGCGGCACTCAGTGATCCTGCCGCAGAGATCACAGAAAAACTGAAGCTGATCTCTGACGGACTTGTCCATAACTGGGCAATGTGGATCACGGTGATCGCGTTTGTGGTAGTGATCCTGTTTGTGAACCTTCTGAGAACACGGGCGTTTGATTATGCATGGAGGATTGCTGTCATTGCCGGTGGCGTGATCTATATCCTGGTTATCCTTGCCGGAGATTTCTGCCTTAGTATTACGGTAGCCATGGTGCCGATGATCCTGTCCACAGTGATCTCCGTACTGGCAGGATTTGTTCTGGAGTTCTTTGTTTTTGGCGGAGATTACAGCAGAACAGAACGTCTGGAATATGAGGATGATGAGTACTATTACTACGTAAAAGCCGTTCCGAAGGCAACGGTCGCCACTTCTGAGAGAAGTATCAAAAAGATCAATGCGGAGCCGGTAAAAGAAGAAAAAAAAGAAGACAATGTTGTGTCTTTCAGTGATGATGTATTTCCTGAGAAGAACGAAATGCATACAGTAAAGATGCCGGATATGGTTTCCGAAAATACAGTAAGTGAGAAACCGCAGGGATTGGACAAGATCGATTTCGAAAAACAGCTGGAGGAATCGCTGAAGGATCTTTAAACAGGAACGATTGGAATAGCTCAGGAAGAAAGGAGGAGACTTATGCAGAATGTGCTGACAGTTGTGGTCGGATATCTTGGGAAAATTTCCCTTCCGGGACTTGGCGTGATAGATATCATTGAGATCGGACTGATTTCCTTTTTTGTATATCAGTTTATGGCATGGATCAAATTTACACGTGCATATACCCTTCTGAAGGGCATTTTGATCGTCCTTGGATTTATCCTGGTCGCATATATCTTCAAAATGAATACGATCCTCTGGATCTTCCGGAACCTGGCTAATGTGCTGGTGATCGGTGTGATCGTAATCTTTCAGCCGGAGCTGAGGAAGGCGCTGGAGCAGCTGGGACAGAAGAAGTTTGTTTCCAACATTATTCCCTTTGATTCCGGCAGGGAAGTGCAGGAGCGTTTCAATGACAAGACTATCAACGAACTGGTAAAGGCTTGTTTTGATATGGGTGAAGTTAAGACCGGAGCACTGATCGTGATCGAGGAAGAGATCCGGCTTGATGAATATGTGAGAACCGGTATCAATATTGACGGTATCCTTACCAGTCAGCTGCTGATCAATATTTTTGAGCATAATACACCTCTTCATGACGGAGCGGTGATCGTGCGGGGAAACCGCGTAGTAGCAGCAACCTGCTATCTGCCTCTTTCAGATAATATGGAACTGAGCAAACAGCTGGGAACAAGACACAGAGCAGGTGTGGGTATCAGCGAAGCTACGGATTCTCTTACGATCATTGTTTCGGAAGAGACGGGACAGGTTTCTGTGGCCAGAGGCGGTGAGTTATCCAGAGGGCTTAACAGCAAGCAGCTTCGTGAAGTACTTGTTTCTGCTCAGAATAAAAAGGTTGTTGACAACGGTAAGCTGAGAAATCTGCTGAAAGGGAGAGTGAAACATGAAGAAAAATCTGACTAAGAACATCCCTTTGAAAATCATGTCGATCATTGTGGGAATCCTGGTGTGGCTGATCGTAGTAAATGTTGATGACCCTATCATTACGAAAGGCTTTGTGATCTCAGATGTGCAGATCATCAATGAAGCTTATGTGGATCAGCTGGGCGAGATGGTCATGCAGGATGATCGTGAAAATTCAGTACGTGTTTATATTACAGGTGAGCGGAAGATAGTCAACCGTCTCACCTCAAGTGATATTAAGGCAGTTGCAGACCTGCAGCAGGCCCAGTCTACCGATACAGATCCTGTAATGATCCCCATTACAGCAACCTGTTCCGGGATACTTCCGGAGAATATCCGGGTGTCACCGCAGAATTTAAGTGTCCATCTGGAAAAAAAGGTAACCAAGGAATTTGCAATCAACGTTACCAGTGATGACAGCAAGCCTGCACAGGGGCTGGAGGTTGCTTCGCTTACCGCAAATCCGGAAAAAGTCCGTATTACAGGACCGGAATCCCTAGTTGGTAAGATAGACAGTGTGAGTGTGGATGTAAGTTCAAAGCTTGAGGGAATCGACCAGGATACGACGATCACAGGCGCAGAACTGACCATCACAGATAAGAATCAGGATACACTTTCATCAAATTCCATGAGCTATCTGAAATTTGACAACAACGGAAAGGTCAATGTCACGGCAAAGCTCTGGAAGGTGCGTTCTGATATACGGATCAGTGCGGGATATACGGGAGAACCGGCAGAAGGTTATGTTGTGGACAGTGTCACGACAGTACCGGAGACTTTCAGCGTAGCCGGAAGTGAAGAAGCACTGAACAATCTGAAACTTCAGGGAAATACTATTTATCTTGACAATGAGAATGTGGATATTTCAGGAAAGAGCAATGACGTGGAAAAGAAAGTAAACCTGTCAGAGCTTCTTCCGGATGGCCTTAAGCTGACATCCGGATCCAGTACGGACCTCTGGATCACAGTCAATATCCTGCCGGAGGGCAGTAAGATATACAGCTTCCCGACAGAGGATATCAAAGTAAAGGGTCTGCCTGATGATCTGCAGCTGGCATTTGAAGTTGCGGATATTGAACTGAAGGTGCAGGCGGAAGACGGAGATCTTTCCCAATTTGATCTGAAGTCGGTAGGAGCAGCACTTTCCATGGATGACTGGGAGGAGGGCAGCTACGAAGTACCGATCAAAATCAGCCTTCCGGAAGGCTACAAGCTGCTGGAGGATGTAACCGCCGAGATCAAAATCTCCAAGGTTTCCAATGTAGACAGCAGCAGTCAGTAAGTAATCACAGCTTTGGACAAGGCTTGAAGGATAAGTAATATAAAGGGAGACAGCAGCAATGTTAAGTTATAAGGTAACGGTCAGGAACCCGTCAGGGCTTCATCTTCGTCCCGCAGGGCTTTTGTGCGGCGAGGCAATAAAATACAAATCGTCCATAACATTTCAGTATGCCGGAGGTACAGCGAATGCCAAAAGTGTTCTGAGTGTTCTGGGTGCCTGTGTTAAAAGCGGGGATGAGATCACACTGGTCTGCGAGGGTGAGGATGAACAGGCTGCGATAGATGCGCTTGTGGCTCTTATCGAAGGCGGACTGGGCGAATGATACGTAACAGATACAATAATTATTTACAGCAGCATGATCAGGAGGGATTATCGTGAAGAGAAGAGTTGTGGCAATTTTTCTCAGTCTGACATTATGCATGGGCGGAACTCTGGAAGCCGGCGCTGCGGCTTTGGGAAGTACAGACGTGCAGATGGCAGCAGAGACAGCCGGCGATCCGGCTGAGGATGTATTCAGTGATGAAGAGGGAACGACTGTACAGCAGCCGGAGACAGAAGCGGATCAGACAGGTAGTACTGACAGTTCAGAAGAAATACCGGTTGAACCGGAGAATCCAGCAGAGACACCGGATGTTATAGAAACACCGGAGATTACAGAGACACCGGAAACTACAGAAGCACCGGAGGCTACAGAAGCACCGGATGCGACAATAGAAGACAGTACAGATCCGGGCGATGATTTCAGTGCAGGTGATGCACAGGAACTGGATGCACCGTCAGCAGATACCGCAGTACAGAACAAAGTAGAGAACAACAAGGCAGAGGAAACTTCTGTTACCGGAGCATCACTGGTAAACGGTGTAGTCGTTGCCAAGACAAGTGACTGGGTTTCTGCAAACGGTTTTTACAGACTCCGCAAAAAGAAGGTTGCTGCATCTGCAGCCCCGGAGGGAAAAGCTTCTGAGGATCCTGCAGAAAGCAGTGAAGAAGAGCAGAAAACAACAGTTGATGAAACAGCTGCAGCAGCACAGGAGGTACAGCAGACTGAAGAGCTTCCGGATGGTGCAGCAGAGAGTGAGCAGGCTCAGGTACTCCAGAATGAGTCAGCAGAAGGAGAGCAGGAGACTGCAGCCGAGGAAGGTGCAGCAGAAGAAGTTTCTACAGAGGAAGTATCCGTAGCAGAAGCTTCTGCAGAGACAGCATCCGCAGATGTAGTGTCTGCAGAGGAGACATCCGCAGAGACAGTACCCGCAGAAACAGAGACGGCAGTCGAAACATCAGAGAGCGCAGATAACGCAGAGACTCTTGCCCTGGATGAAGGGAACGCTTCTCAGGCATCAGAAACAGGTTCCATCGAAGATAATTATTTTACCGCACAGGATGGTCTTCTTAAGATCAATACCAACGGACATGTGGGATATTATCTTTTTAATGAAGACGGATATCTGGTAACCGGCCGCATGACCCGTGAGCCAGGTACAGCAGGTTATACCGGAACACAGAAGACAGAATGGTATTTCCTCGAAAGTTCCAAAGCTTCCCTGTATTCGGATTCCACCGGAAAAGCGATCACACCGTGGACATCCAATCTTGGCCAGCAGAAGAGAAATTACTGGTTATGGACAGGAACTGCTTTCCGCTATTATAATTCTCAGGGTGATTACAAATCCATAGAGGCTCAGAACCTTGCAGGCAAGATCAAGAAGATCGGAAATGCTTATTATACACTGATGCGCAACGGAAAACCGCGAACAGGGATCCTGAAGCTGACAACCGGTTCCACAACATATCAGTATTATTTCCAGCCGGCATCAAAGGAAGGGGAGATCCCGGGAAAGCTTTTTTATGGCGGATGGACATATGTTTTAAACAGCAAAAATCAGAAACGTTTTATCTATTGTAGTCCGAAGGCTGCCACACGTGGACAGATCATGAAACATGGAATTTATGTATCGAAGGTAATGTCAAAGAAATATTTGTACATGTTGAATGCCAGTGGCTATGTTATGACGAATACAATGGCGAAGGCGCAGAATAATGCATATTATGTTACAAATAGCAAGGGACGTGTCATTAAGCGCAAGCTTGTTAAATACAAGGGCAGCAGATATTATTTCGGAGACAATGGTAAGAGAGTTTCCTGGAGGAACTGCTGGCATGGCTGCCCGGGTGCATCCAACAAGATTTATTATTTCGGAAGTACAGCAGGAAAGATCGTTGAAAAATATGGCTGGCAGAAGGTGACTGATGCAAAAGGTCAGTTCTTCGGATGGTTTTACTTTGACAAAAACGGAAACCATTATAAGAGCCAGATGATAACAAACAAGTCCTCCAAAAAGAGCTATTACTTTAACAGCACAGGACAGCTTGCAACCGGAAAGACCAAGATCGGAAAAAATTATTATTTCTTTGCAACATCAGATGCCAATGCGCACAGAGGCTGGATGTACAAGAGTACATTGATCCGTTACCAGAATAAGTGGTATTATGCAGGCGGCAACGGTGTTCTGAAAAAGTCAGGCTGGCAGAAGGTCGGTAAATACTGGTACTATCTGCAGAACTATACCGTTGTGACAAATAAATCCATGAAGCGTGGTTCCGTAAATGGTTATCTGGACAGCCAGGGACGTTTTTCCACCGGCTGGGTGATCGTCAGCGATTACTATGATCAGGTCAAATATATCGATCCGAACAGCGGTTCCAGGTATCTGACCAATACAAGCAGATGGATCAATGGAAAACTGTATTACTTTGATAAGAACGGTTACCGCCGCAATGATGTTTCAAATATTTACGGAGGACCATATTACCTGGAGGTTGATAAGACCAACGGTGTTATGACTGTATACACAAACAGCAGCAAGACGATTCCGGTTAAGACAATCCGTGTTTCTGTAGGTCTCTCCGGAACACCTACATGGGATGGTACATACAGACTGAGCCGCAGTCTGAGATGGCAGCCATTGATGGGACCGTCCTGGGGACAGTACGGAACACATGTTGACGGATGCGGACAGGGAGGAATCTTTATCCATTCTGTAGCTGGCTCGACCAGGAGTGTTTACAATCTTCCGGCAGGTGAGTACCTGAAACTTGGTCAGCCTGCATCTCACGGATGTATCCGTACCTGTGTGGCTGATGCGAAGTGGGTATATGAGAACTGTAACGGTTCTACGATCCACATTTACAGCAGCGGAAATTACGTTAACAATGAAGCCTTCAAGGGACCGTTAGGCCGCAGACCGTTGGCAACCTTCCGTGGAGCCGGAAACTTTGATCCTACAGACCCGGAAGTTCCGTGATCTATACCGAACAGTACCAGAAAGAAATATATAGAATAACCGAAGACCGATGTTCAGCTGTATGAAGCTGACATCGGTCTTTTTCCATATATGGCTTTACTTTCCATTTTTTCATATGTATAATAAAAGTCATGCACAAATAAACAACATAATTTATGGAAGGAAACTAAAATGAAAAACTGGAAGAAATGGCTGGTGGCAGGCTGTATGGCAGCACTGCTGGGAATCGGAACAATGGGAACTACAGCGATGGCCATGGGCGGCGGAGGCGTAGACCGAAGCGAGGCAGTTGCTGAGGAAGAAAAGGTCCCCAGCGGGAAGGCAACACAGAATTCCAGGGTAAGTTCAAAGGCCTGGAAGAAGCTCAACGGTGTCTGCTATAACGGAAGCGGCCAGAAGCTGGAAGGTGCTGTCACACGTGGAATCGATGTTTCCGAGTGGCAGGATACCATCAACTGGGGTCAGGTCAAAAAGTCCAATGTAGATTTTGCCTTTGTCAGGATTTCCTATGGCCTGAACCATCTGGATAAGACATATGATTACAACATGAAACAGGCGGAGAAGGCAGGAGTTCCGACAGGAACCTATGTGTACAGCCTTGCGCTGAATACACAGCAGGCACTGAAGGAAGCACAGCTTGCCATCCGTAAAATGGATGGATATAAAGTATCCTATCCGGTGGTTTATGACATTGAATATGATCAGATGCGTAATCTTTCCGCATCACAGATCGCGGATCTGGCAAAAACCTTCTGCAATGAGGTAAAAAAAGCCGGATATCATCCAATGATCTACTGCAATACAGACTGGTATGACAACAAGCTTGACTGGAGTAAGATGACAGGGTATGATGTATGGCTTGCACGATATGGTGATAGGATCCTAGCTCCTGACAAGAAAAAGTACAAATATACCATCTGGCAGTCCACCGATGGTGACGGCGGCGGATATCTGAATACCACCAAGGGGCTGGTTGCAGGAATCCCGTCTTATTCTACTGTAGATATTGACTTCGGTTATGTTGATTATACAAAGATCATCACACCCAGATGGCATGCACAGACCGGCTACAAAGCATCCACCAGACCGGATACCAGTAACTATAAGGGGAAAACCGGCTGGGCAACAGAGAACGGAAAGAAATTTTATTATGTCAATGGTGTCAAAAAATACGGCTGGGTTCAGGTAAAAAATAAGAAATATTATATCCATAAGATCGCAGGAATGTACCGTTCAAGGCTGATCAGGGATTCCAAGAACATTTCCAGATATGTAGACAAAAATGGAGTCCTTGTGAAAAATACCTGGATCACCTATAAGGAGAAAAAATATTATTTTGACAAAAACGGACATGCATTAAAGGGCATGAAAAAGGTTGGAAAGAACTATTATTATTTTCAGGCCAAATATGGATACAGGATGAGACATGTGCGGTACATGAACAGCAGGGATGATGTATATTATTTTGGCGGTGACGGCGTTATGGTCAAAAAGGTATTCTATACATGGAGCGGAAACAATGAAAGCCATACCTATTATTTTGGCTCCAATGGAAAGATGCAGAGAGGCTGGCTCAAACTGGACGGAAAGAGATATTATTTTGATCCGGAAACAGGAATCATGTACAAAAACTGTACTATTGAGAAAAACGGAAAGAGCTATACATTCGATGAAAATGGTGTATACACAACTGTATCCGCAGCAAATAAGAAAAAATAAAAAAATGCCGGCAGCGAACATAAAGCTGCCGGCATTTTTATGATCATAAGGTATAAACAAGGATTCCCAGGATGATGATCAGATTTCCGATGATCTTTCCGCGGGAAATCTTTTCTTTCAGGATCCGCCAGGAAAACAGCAGGACAAAAACATAGGCGGCAGTATCGATCACCGGTCCGAATTTCATATCCACTTTGGTGTAGCACCAGGTATTCAGGAGCAACACTCCAAAAAAGATACCATAGGCCAGGATCACCCGCCAGTTCAGATATTCCCGGAGAGGGTTTTTGTATTCCATATTGGCACTCTGCTTCAGAAGTACCTGGGAAATTGCCGAAAAAAAGGTTCCTGCCAGCATGATCAGCATAAACGTTCTATTCATATCTCTGCACCATCCAGACTCCGATCAGAACGATCAGGATGCCAATGATGTTCTGAAACGAAAGATTTTCGTGAAAAATGATCACAGCCCATACCTGGGACCACAGAAGATAGACGCTTTTGTTGGCGTAGGCCGTGGAAAGGGAAAATTTTTTGATCACCTGCTGCCATGCAATGGCGTAGATCCCACAGTTTGCGATCATAAGAAAAAGAAATACATAGAGAAGAGGACTATGAAGCCCTTCTTTATTGTAATAAACCGATGCAAGCTTGGAAAAAACGCTGGTAAGAGAAAACAGCAGGATATTCAGATGAAGCTGAATATAATCTTTGATTTTTGTCATGTTTCCTCCATATCATAAATGCGATTATCATAGACTGATAATCAATATATATCATCCGGCAGGTTTATGCAAGAAAATGTTTGAACAATGTAATGGTTTACAACAGGAAATGAAAATGATAAGATTAAACGATAAGTGTCAATTGATACAAAAGAGAGGAAAAACGATATGTGTTTATATTCAGTGGTTGTTCCTGTATACAATTCAGAACATACGCTGCAGGAACTGTACACCCGTCTGGAAAAAGTATTCCGGGAAACGATAAAAGAAGAATTTGAACTGATCCTTGTAGATGACGGGTCCAGGGACCGGTCTTTTGCGGTTATGCAAGAACTCCGGGAAAAAGATCCCCGTGTCAAGATCATCCAGATGGCAAGGAATTTTGGACAGCATCCTGCGCTTCTGTGCGGATTTGCCCACGCAAAGGGAGAGTTCATCGTAACTATGGATGATGACCTTCAGCATCAGCCTGAGGAGCTCCCCAAAATGATCAATGTAATGAAGGAACGTGACGATGTGGATGTGATCATTGCAAGCTATGAAGGACGTAAGCATAATCTGATTCGGAAGCTGGGCACAAAGCTGTCTGTATGGGCAACTTCCAAAATGCTCGGCAAGGATCCGAACCTTCAGATCACCAGTTATCGACTGATCCGCCGGTTTCTGGTGGAAGCCATGCTGAAGACCAATACATATCTTCCGCAGATTGGAAATCTTCTGGTTTTAAGCTCCAACCGTATCATCAATGTTCCGGTGCAGCATGCAGCACGTGCATATGGAAAGAGCGGATATTCTTTTCGCCGCCTTGTGAAGGATCTCATCTATGATATTACTGCCCATACGGCATTTCCGTTGCTTATGGTGCGAAACATCGGCATTGCCAGTTTTCTGGTAAGCTTTTTACTGGGGATCTATTATCTGGTGAGATATTTTCTGTGCGGGATCTCAGTGGAAGGTTGGACATCTCTGATGCTTGTGATGCTGGCATTTTTCGGACTGACATTGCTTTCGATCGGGATCATCGGTATTTATCTCATGAATATTCTCAATGAGGCCAAAAAGATGCCGCACTATGTGATCCGTCAGGAGGAGACAGACTGATGAAAAAAGAGATCGGCGGCTATCTGGAACTGGAAGAACCGGCGGGACAGGAATACTATCCGGATCTCTGCGGCGTGAATCTCGGAAGAACAGCGCTTTTGTGGTTGATGGAGGCACGCAGGTGCAAAAAGATCTACCTGCCATTTTTTCTCTGTGATTCCGTAACCGGTGCCTGTGAGAGGTCCGGGGCAGAAATCGAATTTTATCATATGGATGAAGGGTTGCATCCGGTTCTTGAGGAGAGAACTCTTCCGGAAGGAGAATATCTGTATCTGGTAAATTATTATGGCCAGCTTACCGATGATAAGATCCGGAAATATAAAAAAATCTATGGGAATATCATTGTGGATCATACGCATGCGTTTTTTCAGAAACCGCTGCCGGGTGTGGACACTCTGTACTCCTGCAGAAAATTTCTCGGAGTCAGTGACGGAGCATATCTGTCTACCGATGCGGAACTGGAACCGGAAAAGAAGCCTCTGGACCATTCCATGGGAAGAATGGAGCATATTCTGGGACGTTATGAATATGATGCCGGAACCTTCTATCAGAAAATGCTGGATAATGCAGCAAATTATCATGAGATGGAGATCCGCCGAATGTCCCGTCTGACCGGAAACCTCCTCAGGACTATGGATTATTCCGGTATCAAAGCAAGAAGAGAACAGAACTACCGCCTGCTGTCGCAGCTTCTTCCTTCAAGGAATGCTTTTACAGGGGAGGTGCCGGAGGGACCGTTTGCCTATCCGTATTATCATAAGAACGGATTAGAGCTTCGACGCTGGCTGGCAGGCCGGAAGATTTTTGTGCCGACAAACTGGCGCAATATCCTAGAAGAATTTGACAGGGATACCATGGAATATGACTGGGCTGCCAATGTGCTGCCGCTTCCCTGTGACCAGAGATACGGGGCAGAAGAAATGCAGTATATCGCGGATTCCATAAGAGAATGGGAGGAAACGGAATCATGAAACACAGATTGCTGATACTGGGAACGTTGGGAGAATTTGAGCAACTGGTGCAGAAGGCCCGCGAAAAAGGATACTACACCATTGTCTGCGACGGATATCCGGATGGTCCGGCAAGAAAATTTGCAGATGAGGCATTTCAGATCCCGGTAACAGATACGGAACGGATCGCCTGTCTCTGCCGAGAAAAAGAGATCGATGGGATCATCACATCCTTTTCCGACCTTCTTCTGGAATGTATGGTAAAGATCGCGGACCGGGCAGGAATCCCCTGTTATCTGAAACCGGAGCAGCTTCCCTGGTATCGTGATAAATCAGCGACCAGAGCACTGCTTACTGAACTGGGACTTCCCACTCCGGGTTTTCGAAAAATCCCGATCGCATATTTTAAAGACAGGTCCAAAAGAACTCAACTGAAAGAGCTGCTTGAGGGACTTCGTTATCCGGTGGTCAGCAAGCCACTGGATAAATACGGCTCCCGCGGGATCTATATATCCGAAGATCTGGAGGAGCTGATAAACGGGGCAGAAAAAACAGCAGGATTTTCTGATATGCCGGAGATTTTGGTGGAAGAATATAACGATGGCTATGAATTCAATATGATGACCTGGGTGCGGCATGGAAAAGTCCATGTGATCAGTATTGCAGACCGTGAAAAGACATTTGTTGCCAAAGGGGAGATTCCCATCAGCACAAGAAATGTGTATCCTTCCAGATTATTGTCAAAAGTTGAAAAGCCTGCCACAGAACTTCTTCAGGCATATGCGGACAGAACCGGTCAGAAAGACGGAGCCCTTTCCATGCAGTTTTTCTGGAAGCCGGGAGAAGGTATCCAGGTCTGCGAGATCGCCGCACGATTTTTCGGATATGAGCATGAATTGACCGATATGGTCTATGGCTTTAATATGGAAGAGCTTCTTCTTGCATCTCTCTATGATCCGGATAAACTGGAAAAAATGCTTGCAGAACACGATGTTCATAAACCACAGTGCTGTGGAGCTGTCATTTATTTTCAGGGAAGGCTTCTTACCATCGAAGATCAGTCTGCGGCAGTCCGGCTGGGAGAGAAAGAACAGGTGGAAAAGCCCTGGATCTTTTATCAGGAAGGAGAGAAGGTCATTGAGCATGGTCCTAATCCGTATCTGGCATTATATTATGTAAAAACAGAGAATCGTAAGGAAATGGATCTTCTCACAGAAGAGTTTTATGAGGAAATGCATATTCTGGATCCCAACGGCCAGGAGGTGGCATACCATAATCAGATCCCGGATTATGCACCGGCAGAAAAATAGGCATTGAATTTACAACATGAGTGTGAGAAAATGGAATGTGCAGTTAATGTAGAAAAACCATGAAGAATAAGAAATAAAGAGGAAATACATGATTGATTTTAACAGACCTGCGTTTACAGGTAAGGAATTTGAGTACATCCGTGACGCAGTAGAACGGGGAATGCTCTGCGGTGACGGGATCTACACGAAGAAATGTTCTGCATGGATGGAAGAGCGCTTTCATGTGGGTCATGTGATGCTGACAACTTCCTGTACCCATGCACTGGAGATGTCTGCTTTTCTGGCAGATATCCAGCCTGGCGATGAGGTGATCATGCCGTCTTATACTTTTGTATCAACGGCAGATGCATTTGTGCTTCGCGGTGCAAGGATCGTATTTGTGGATATCCGGCCGGATACCATGAATATTGACGAGAAGCTGATCGAACAGGCGATCACAGATAAGACCCGCGCGATCGTTCCGGTTCATTATGCAGGAGTAGCCTGCGAGATGGACACGATCATGGAGATTGCCGGAAGACATGATCTGAAGGTAGTGGAAGACGCGGCCCAGGGTGTGGATGCCTACTATAAGGGAAAAGCCCTTGGTACCATTGGAGATTTTGGCTGCTACAGCTTCCATGAAACTAAGAACTATACCATGGGAGAGGGCGGTGCAATCCTGTTCAACGGGGATCAGTACCTGGAGAAGGCAGAGATCCTGAGAGAAAAAGGAACGGACCGCAGTAAGTTTTTCCGTGGTCAGGTAGATAAATACCGCTGGATGGATTATGGATCATCCTATCTTCCGAGCGAATTGAATGCGGCATATCTTTATGCCCAGCTGGAGCAGTATAAGAAGATCAGCGATAAGCGGATGCAGATCTATGATTTTTACAATGAGAACCTCAGGTTTCTGGCGGAGGAAGGAAAGATCCAGCAGCCTTATGTACCGGAAGAATGCACACATAATGCACATATGTACTACATTAAGGTACATGATATCCAGGTACGCACAAGGCTTCTGAAATATCTCCGCGAAAAGGATATCTGCAGTGTGTTCCATTATGTACCCCTTCATTCCGCACCGGCAGGAAAAAAATTCGGAAGATTTTCCGGAGAAGATGTTTATACTACAAAAGAAAGCGAGCGTCTTATGCGACTGCCTATGTTCTATAATCTGGATATGGAGGATGCGAAGAGAGTTGTGGATGCGATTGCTTCCTTTGACGGGTTTTGACAGAAGAAGGGGAGAGCTATGAAAAAAACAAAAAAATTACTGGCAGTTTTCGCAGCAGTCGGTGTGGCGCTGATGCTGCCGTTACAGACCATGGCTGCAGTGGATCTGAATGCGAAATATGATATCAGCACCAACCAGATCCAGGGATGGCCGGCAGGACCGGATATTACCTCAGATACCGGTATCCTGATGGATGCAGACACAGGAGTTGTTCTTTATAACAAGGGCGGAGATGAACAGAGATATCCGGCCAGCATTACCAAGATCATGACCTTGCTGGTGGCAGTGGAGAACTCCACCATGGATGAGAAGGTGACCTTTACAGAGACCGGGGTGCGTAATGTTACGGCAGATTCCAGTAATATCGGCACAAAGGTGGGCGAAGTCCTGACTATGGAGGATTGTCTTCATGCTCTGATCATCCAGTCTGCCAATGACGTTGCGGCACAGATCGCAGAGCATATCGGCGGGACAGAGCAGGCATTTATCGATATGATGAACCAGCGCGCCAGTGAGATCGGATGTACCAATACACATTTTGCAAATTCCAGCGGACTTCCGGATGATAATCATTATTCTTCAGCACGGGATATGGCGCTGATCTTCCGAGAAGGCCTGAAAAATGAAACATTCCGTACGGTCGTGGGCACACCGGACTATATCATCCAGCCTACAAATATGAACAGCCAGCAGAGGATCCTGCATACCCATCATCCTATGTTTGCACCGGAAAGCGGATTTTACTATGAAGGCTGCATTGGTGGAAAAACCGGAACTACCGTTGCGGCAGGGCATACACTTGTCACAGGAGTGACCAGAGATAATACCACATATATTGCAGTGACTATGCGTGGAACAGAGCTTTCCAATTCCTGTATGGACAGTACAGCTATGTTCAATTACGCATTTGAGAATTTCACAAAAACAGAAGTAAATGGCGGCTATGTATTCCTTCCAAAAGGGGTGGAGCTGAATTCTCTTACCGAGAAGTCAGAGAATACCAATGGGAAAACAGAAACCGGTTACTATTTCGGAGATTATCTGATCGGTACCGCAAGTGTTGCACAGGCAACTGATACACCGGTACCGGAACCGACCGCTGCGGCAGAGGACAGCCAGGAAGCGGACAGCTCCGAAGAGGAAGCTTCCACAGAATCAGCAGAGGAAGATAACAGCAAAACAACAGAGAAGAGTACAGCCGGAGAGGACTCCAGCGAAAAAAAGAGCATTCCTGTCCTGCGTAAGATCCTTCTTATGATCATGGCAGCGATGATCCTGATCCTGATCGCCCTTCTTGCGGCTCTCAGAATAAAAGAAAAGAAACATCACAAATAAATCAAAACAGAAAAGGAGAAAGAAAAAATGGGAAAAATAAAAGTAACACAGTGCGGAGATATTGAAGGATTAAAAGTGATCGAGCCAACTGTATTTGGTGATTCCAGAGGATATTTCATGGAAACATACAATTATAACGATTTCAAGGAAGCAGGCATTGATGTGGAATTCGTTCAGGATAATCAGTCCAGCTCCCGTTACGGTGTTCTCCGCGGACTTCATTTCCAGATCAGCTATCCCCAGGATAAGCTGGTACGTGTGGTAAACGGAGAAGTGTTTGATGTTGCGGTTGACCTTCGTGAAGGCTCCAAGACCTTTGGAAAATGGTACGGTGTAGTCCTTTCCGCAGAAAACAAGAAACAGTTCTTTATCCCTAAGGGATTTGCTCATGGCTTCCTGGTACTTTCCGAGAATGCAGAGTTCACTTACAAGTGCTCTGATTTCTATCATCCAAACGATGAGGGCGGACTGATCTGGAATGATAAGGACATTAACGTTGAGTGGCCGATCCCGGAAGGCATGGAGCTTATTTTCTCCGACAAGGACCAGAAGTGGGGAAGCTTCGAGGAATATAAGAATCGATAAGGAATTGCAGAATGAAGAAAATATTAGCTTTGCCGGCGGAGCTGTACCAGAATCGAAAGCTGGTTTTAAGCCTTGCAAAAAATGATTTCAAAACAAAATATGCAGGATCCTATCTTGGTATTGTCTGGGCATTTATCCAGCCTATCGTAACGATCCTGGTCTACTGGTTTGTATTTTCCGTAGGACTGAAGGCCGGAACAGTATCGGATTACCCTTTTGTACTCTATCTGGTATCCGGTATCGTGCCGTGGTTTTTCTTCCAGGATGCATTAAACGGTGGAACCAATGCCCTGATCGAATACAATTATCTTGTGAAGAAGGTTGTATTCAAGATCAGCATCCTTCCCATCGTAAAGATCATCTCCGCACTTTTCGTGCATGTTTTCTTTGTGGCCTTTGCACTGATCTTATGTGCATGCTACGGATATACACCAAGCCTTTATACACTGCAGATCATTTATTACTCTGTCTGCACCTTCCTTTTTGTACTGGGACTTGTGTATGCTACAAGTGCGATCGTCATTTTTTTCCGTGATCTGACCCAGATCATCAGTATTTTTCTTCAGGTGGGTGTATGGCTTACACCGATCATGTGGGATATCAATATGCTTTCTTCACATCCATGGCTGATCAAGCTGTTTAAGCTGAATCCGATGTACTATGTAGTTACGGGCTACCGTGATTCCATGCTTGGTCATATCGGGATCTGGAACCATGCTTCATGGACGATCTATTTCTGGGTAGTTACGATCCTGCTTTTCGGACTGGGATCTGTGATATTCAAACGTCTGAAGCCGCATTTTGCAGATGTGCTTTAATTGAATGCGGATGGCGGATATCCGCCTGATCCGGACCGGACAGTTCCCATGGGGGATTTGCTCTGTAAGGATAAAAAGCAGAACGGCGGCAGATTGTGAGAGTGAACGATTTACACAAAAGTGAGGTTGAAAATGGCAGAAGATATTGCGATTTCAGTAAATGATGTCAGTAAGATGTACAAGCTTTACGATAATCCTATGGATCGTCTTAAGGAGTCCCTGGGATTATCCAGAAAAAAGAAATATAAAGAGCATTATGCGCTCAACCATGTATCCTTTCAGGTGCATAAGGGAGAAACAGTAGGAATTATCGGAACAAATGGTTCCGGCAAATCCACGATCCTGAAGATCATCACCGGCGTACTTTCGCCCACGGCCGGGGAAATAGCCGTAAACGGAAGGATCTCAGCGCTTCTGGAGCTGGGAGCCGGATTTAACGGAGAATATTCCGGACTTGAAAATGTATATCTCAACGGAAGCATGATCGGTTTTTCCAGGGAAGAGATCGATGCCAAGCTGCAGTCTATTCTTGATTTTGCAGATATCGGTGATTTTATCTATCAGCCGGTAAAAACATACTCCAGTGGTATGTTCGTGCGTCTGGCTTTTGCGGTAGCTATCAATATCGATCCGGAGATCCTGATCGTTGATGAGGCTCTTTCCGTAGGTGACGTATTTTTCCAGGCAAAATGTTACCGAAAATTCGAAGAGTTCAAGGAAATGGGGAAGACCATTCTGTTTGTAAGCCATGACCTGAGCAGCATCGGAAAATACTGTGACCGTGTTGTACTTCTAAACAAAGGTGAGAAGCTTGCAGAGGGTGGTGCCAAGGAGATGGTCAATCTTTACCGTCGTGTGCTGGTCAATCAGTATGACGATGCAGATCTGGAAGAAAACACAGATGATGCAGAAGAGGGACAGGCGACGGAGAACCAGGCAGCCGGAGCAGACGTTTCACTGAAAGCACATACCGGAAGCGGTAAAGCTATGAAGGACAGCCTGAACCTGAATCCCAAGGTCCTGGAATACGGCAGTAAGCTTGGCGAGATCGTGGATTTTGCCATCCGGGATGATACAGGTATGATCACCAATGTGATCGAAAAAGGCAAGGAATTTTCCGTTCAGATGAAAGTGAAGTTCCAGGCAGATGTCAGCGATCCGATCTTTGCATTTACCCTGAAAGATCTGAAAGGCACCGAGATCACAGGAACCAATACCATGTATGAACATACGCCTCTGAAACCGCAGAAGGCAGGCGATGTCCGTGAGATCACCTTCAAACAGGTGATGCCTCTGGAGGCAGGGGAATATATGCTGTGTCTGGGCTGCACCGGATATAAAGACGGCGATTTTACCGTATTTCATCGTCTTTACGATGTGTGTAACCTGACCGTGATCACAGATAAGAAAGCAGTGGGATATTTTGATCTGTTTTCCAAAGTATCTGTGAAATAAGTGGAGGAACGACTATGGCGGAGTTGAATTTAGATTATTATACGGCGAAGGATCATTATTCCGATGGGGATATCGAGGAAACACTTCTGAAAATGGCACAGGAAGGCAAATCTTTTGAAGACCTGCCGGAGGAAGAGGTGAGTTTTCCAATGGTCTACCATTTTTCAGGGCTGCGGGAGAATATCTTAAGCTGGTATCCTCTGAAAAAGGCGGATTCCGTTCTGGAGATCGGAGCCGGATGCGGAGCCATTACCGGAATGCTTTGCCGCAAGGCCGGTCATGTGACTTCCGTGGAGCTTTCCAAACGTCGGGCAGATATCAATTATGCGAGAAACAGGGATAAGGAAAATCTGACGATCATGGTTGGAAACCTGAATGACATGACTTTTCCAGAAAAATTCGACTATGTGGTAGTAAACGGTGTGCTGGAGTATGCCATGAGCTTTACCGAGGGAAAAACTCCTTACGAGACATTTCTTCAGCGTATGGGCGCTTATCTGAAGCCGGAGGGAAGACTTCTGATCGCCATTGAGAACAGACTGGGATTGAAGTACTTTGCCGGAGCACCGGAGGATCACACAGATCTTCACTTTTTCGGGATCAATGGATATCCGGGAAATCAGTCTGTGCGCACCTTTTCCAAGAATGAACTGGGAGAGCTGCTGGAAAACAGCGGCTTTCCTTTTCTGCGCTTTTACTACCCGTATCCGGATTATAAATTTCCGACAGAGATTTTTACAGATGAGAGCCTTTATACCAATTCCTACGGAAGAAGCTATCCTGTATACACAGATAAGACAGCAGATCTTTTTGCAGAAAGTGAAGGCGTAAAGGCCTTCGAAAAAGAGAAGATCCTGGACAGCTTTGTGAATTCTTTTCTTGTGGAGGCAGGACGTACCGAAAACCGGGACCCGGAGGAAATCCTTTATGTGAAGCTGAACCAGGAGCGAAAAGAAAAGTTCCGTCTTCTGACCAGGATCGTTCGGGAGAACGGAGAGGTCCGTGCGGAAAAAGAGGCTATGGTGCCCCAGGCTGAGGAATTTGTGGAAAAACTGGAAAAAACCGGAACAGAGAGTACCGGATCTGATAAATACAAGAATCTTCCCTGCAGGGCAGAAAACGGAAAGATCTCTTATCCGCTCCTTACCGGAAAAACTCTTCACCAGGAAATCGCAGAGCTTGCCCAGAAAGAAGATCTTGAAGAGATCAAGGCCCTTCTTAAAAAATTCTATCAGGAATTTTTCGGGGCTCGTCAGGTTGTGGATTACAGGACCGGAGAGTTCCGCGAGGTATTTGGTGATCATCCGGGAAGAGAGGATTACGAATGTGTCTGCCCGGCCAATGTGGACCTGATCTGCAGCAACATCTTTATGGGAGAAAAGGAAAATCAGATCATAGATTATGAGTGGATGTTTGATTTCCCTGTGCCTGTGAATTTTATCATGTGGCGCCTGATCCATGAACTGTATACACATGTTTCTGAGCTGCCGCGGTTATGTCATGAGGATGAGATGATGGCGGAGTTTGACATCAGCTATACAGACTATGAGATATTTATGGATTGGACCATGCATTTCGTCTATGAGTATGTGGGCTGTGGTTCTCTGATCCCGTTTGAACAGAAAAAAGTGCCGGTTTCCGTAACAGAGCTGGTGAACAGAGAAAGAGAAAAGCACCAGATGCACAGCAAGATATACTATGATCTTGGTGAGGGATTCTGTGAAGAGCATACACTTTATGCAGAGGGAAAACTTTCCGGAAACCGTTTCCGGGTAGAGTTTGCGCTTTCCGGTATCAAAGGAATACGAAATCTCCGCTGGAATCCCGCAAACGGTCATTTCCTGAAAGTGAGGATAGAGCGTCTGGATTGTGGATGCAGCGCGGAGCTTGTGCCTCAGGGTGTCCATATGAAAGTGGATAACAGTACCACTGCGTTTTTTACCACCGATGGCTTTTATCTTATCGATGTTACGCACCCGGAAAATGTGGACAGGATCGTAATAGAGGGAAAACTTGACTGCCTTGAGCTTCCGGATGTGGAAAAGCTTCTGGCCTTTGAAAAAGAGCGTGAAGTACGAAGAGAACAGGAGCGTATCAGAAAAGAGGCTGAACGTGCCGCAAAGCAGGCTGCAGAGGAAGCAGCCCGTGCGCAGGAAGAGGCCCTTCGTCATCCAGGCAAAAAAGCGCAGGTAAAGAAACTGGTCAAAAAAGTTCTTCGTTATCATACAGAGCCGGCAGCAGTGATGGGAGTGGAGACAACTCCTACCTGTATGGGCAGTGTTGATTTCTTCCATTATGAGAATGGCACCTTAAATGCCATTGGCTGGGCCTTTGATCCGACGTTTGCGTCTATGGGACAGCCAAGGATCGCATTTTATCAGGGAACACAGAAGCTTCAGGAGGCTTCCTGTACTACGATCTACCGTACGGATGTGGCTAATGCCATTGGAAATCCGGATGCGGAAAGTGCCGGATTTTCTTTCCTGGCAACGGTTCTTGCGCCGGCAGAGACTTCTGTTTTCCTGGAATACGGAACCGCAGCGGATACCGGAAGATTCCTTATCGGAAAGATCCCGGGAACCAGGGATCAGAAAGAGCTTCTGGTATATGCGATCGAAGATCCGAAGAGTATCGGAAATCTCCGCCATTTCAAACAGCGTCATGTACGCAGCGCGAGAAAGGCATATCCACAGGCAGTCTATCAGCAGAAGGTAGATGTGATCGTGCCGGTTTACAACGGATTGGAGTATTTTGATGCCCTGTTTTCCGGAATTGAAAAGACGAAGGTTCCTTATCGTCTGATCATCGTAAATGACAAGAGTCCGGATCCTGAGGTAGGAAACTATCTGGAAAAATATGCCGCAGAGCATGACAATGTGGTACTTCTGAATAATGAGACCAATATGGGCTTTCTTCCGTCTGTAAACCGTGGATTAAAGATGGCGGAAAATCATGTGGCTCTTGTAAATACAGATGTGGAGGTTCCGGAAGAGTGGCTGGAGCGCCTGATGCTTCCGATCTTTGCAAAGGAAAACATTGCAACCACTACACCGTTTACCACCTGCGGAACCATCTGCAGCTTCCCGGATTTCTGCCGGGATAACAAACTGTTTGAGGGAATGCCGCTGTGGGAGATCGATGATGAATTCCGCATGATCCGTCCGCAGTATCCGGCTATGCCTACCGGTGTGGGCTTCTGCATGGGTATGAACCTGAAAGCGATCCAGGAGGTTGGCCTTCTGGATGAGGAGAATTTCGGAAAAGGCTACGGTGAGGAGAATGACTGGTGCCAGCGTGCCATAGCTGCAGGCTATGAGAACGTGCATGTGGATAACCTGTTTGTATATCACAAGCATGGTGGAAGCTTCCCGTCTGAGGAAAAGCAGAGACTTCTGAAAGAGCACAGTGAGGCGCTGCTCCGCAAGCATCCGGATTACAACAAGGATACTGCGGATTACTGCAGAAGAGACCCGCTTCGTCCGGTAAGACTCTACGTGGAAATGAAGCTTCTCAACAGGAAGCTGGATGTGCCTACCATTGTGGCCTTTGACCATGATCTTGGCGGCGGTGCAACGGCTTATCTTGTGGAAAAAAGACGTCTGGCTCTGCGGGAAGGATACCGTTTTGTGACCATCCGCTATAATATCGTAAGCAATCGTTTTTACTTTACGTATCAGTATAAGCAGTATGAGATGGAATTTTTTGCAAATGATCTGGAAACTGCCCTTGGTGAGCTGATGCGTGTGGATGAGATCTGGATCAACGAGCTTGTAACCTATCAGAATCTTTACGGAACCCTGGAACGTATCCTGCGTCTTAAGAGAGAGCAGGGTGCGAAGCTCCTTATGCTTCTTCATGATTTCTTTGCCCTTTGCCCGGCAGTGAATCTGATCGATGCAGAAGGAAAATACTGTGGTGTTCCATCCTGTGAGGTCTGCGATAAATGTATTCCGGATAACCGCAGCAATGCCTGCACAGAATACGGAACCGGAACGCTCTGGCGTACAAAATTCCGGGAATTTCTGTCAAACTGTGATGAGATCCGTGCATTTTCCGATGATACGGCAAGGCTGTTCAAGCGTGCTTATCCGGATGTATACAATCTCCATGTGATCCCGCATGCACCCCATTACCTTCCGGCAGTGAAAAAAAATAAAAAAACCACAGAGACCTTTAACATTGGTCTTATCGGCGTACTCTGCTACAAAAAAGGCCTGGAGGTTGTGAAGGCGCTTGCAGGATATATCGAAGAGAATGAACTGAATATCCGTCTGAGACTGATCGGTACTTCCGACGAAGAGATCGAAAGTCCGGTATTTTCCCAGACAGGAAGATATACAAGAGAGGAGATCCCAAGACTTACCCTGGAGCAGGATATTGATATGTTCCTGATCCCGTCCGTATGGCCGGAGACCTTCTCCTACACAACCTCGGAGATCATTTCCATGGGATTTCCGGTAGCGGTACTTCCGGTAGGTGCACCTGTAGAACGTGTGAAACGCTATGCCAAGGGCCTTGTCCTGAAAGATGAGAAGCCGGAGAATATTGTGGAAGAGATGATTTCTCTGTGGAAAACTCTCGGCGAAAGTGAGCTCCCTGTGGAAAAACGCAGGCTTCTTTTCGTAGGAGAGGAGATTTCCTTTGCTTCCAGATATCGTGTGGAGCATTTCCGGGAGCAGCTGATCCTTAAAGGCTATGCATCGAAGTTTATCCAGATAGACCAGGCAGAGCAGGAAAAGATCGAGGAATATACAGCGATCGTGATGTACCGCTGCAGCAAGCTGATGGAAGCAGAACTGCTTGCCAACCGGGCGAAAGCAGCCGGAATCCCTGTTTACTATGATGTGGATGACCTGGTATTTAATTACGAAAAAATTTCCGGGCTGCATTTCCTGAAGGGAAGCGAGTACAGTGACTTCCGCACAACTACAGACCGTATCCGCGGATGTATGGGATTCTGCGACGGATATTTTACATCTACGGAGACACTGGCAGGAGAGATCCGGGAAGAATTTCCGGAAAAACCGGTGGTGATCAACCGAAACTGTATGAGTATGGAGATGGAGATCCTGTCTCACGAGGCTGTGGAGCAGACAGATAAGGCTAAAGACCGGATCTATATCGGATATTTAAGTGGTTCCAAAACGCATGATCAGGATTTTGCCCAGGTGGAGGCAGCACTTCTGGAGGTGATGGAGCGCCACCCGGAGGTTTACCTGAAGCTGGTGGGTGTATTGGATGAATCCGGAATGGAGCCGGTGCAGAACCGCATCGAGAAGCTTCCGTTTATGGACTGGAGACAGCTGCCTGCCGTGATCGCAGGACTTGATATCAATCTGATGCCACTGGAGAACAGCCTGTTCCACTGGTGCAAATCCGAGAATAAGTGGACAGAGGCTGCCCTTGTAAAGGTTCCGAGTGTCATGAGCCGTAACTGTGAGATGGAATACGTGGTCGAAAACGGAAAAGATGGCTGGATGTGCACCACAAAAGAAGAGTGGGTCAATGCCTTGGAAGCTCTGGTTACTGATGAGAAGGCCAGAAAAGCCATGGGTGAGGCTGCACATCAGAAGGTTATGGAACATTACCTTACAGTAAATACCGGAAAGGATGCAATGGAGGAATTGTTATGCAGCGAGAGCTATACGAAGTAGAAAAGGACAGGTTTGACCTGAAGGACAGTTCTCTGTATCATCTTCAGGGAACCTGGCCGAAGGATCATAAGCCGGAAGCCGTTCTTGACGGGGAAAAGCTTCCGGCAGCCATCAGTGCCCAGGAGCGTGTCAGCGCCCTGGAGCGCTTTAAGGATCTGGATCTGGTAAACGGAGAACGTGTGCAGATGGAAATCTGCCTGCCGGATCTGGAGGGCAAAAAGAAGCTTGTTGTTTATGCGGTAAAGGGTGAAAAACGTATCCGGTGGTTTTCTGTTTCGGCAGCACAGCTTTACAGGAAACAGGGAAAACCGCAGTACTTTATTGAGAGCATCGAGGTGGAAGCCGGGGAAAAGATCTGCCGTGTCCGTGGCTGGGCAGCCTTTAACAGCCCCCTGACCATACGCCTGGAGGATCGCAGCCGGAAGGAAATCCCCTGCGAGATCACCAGACTGAAACGTGTGGATGTACAGAATCAGTACCAGGAAACAGAAATCGATGAGAAGAGCGGTTTTTTCTTTGAATTCCATTATGACAGTGTGAAGGAATTCTACATTGTATTTGAGGCAGGCAATGTGCGGACGCTTCGTCTGGTACATCTGCAGCCACAGAAGCGCCTTGCGGAGAAAGCTGCGGTATATTTCCGTAAGGGAAGCCGTTACATGAAGCTTCACGGGGCAGCAGCCCTTACCGGAAAGGTATTTGGAAAGGTGCTGGACCGTAAAAACCGTCCGGTGGATTATTCCAAATGGATTGTGAAGCATCTGCCGGACAAGGCAGAGCTTGCAGAAGAAAGAAAAACGAAATTTTCCAGGAATCCAAAATTCAGTATTGTGATCCCGCTTTACAAAACACCGGAAAAATATCTCCAGCAGCTGGTAGATTCCATAGAAGCCCAGACCTACGGGAACTGGGAGCTTTGTCTTTCCGACGGAAGCGGAGCAGATTCTCCTCTTACCGATTATCTGAACAGGCTGGAAAAAAGTGATGACAGGATCCGTGTGATCCGCAACGACCAGGCACTTCAGATCGCAGAGAATACCAATGCGGCCATGAAAGCGGCAACAGGAGATTATATCGTATTTGCAGATCATGATGATGAGCTGACGCCGGACGCTCTGTTCCGGTGTGTGAAAGCGCTGAATGAGGATCCGGAGCTTAAGGTTCTGTATTCCGATGAAGATAAGATGTCCATGGACGGGCACAAATTCTTTCAACCGCATTTCAAACCGGACTTCAATATTGATCTTTTGTGTACAGTAAACTACATCTGTCATCTTTTTGTCGTAAAAAAAGAGATCGTGGATCAGATCGGAATGCTGAAAAAGGAATTTGACGGTGCACAGGATTATGATTTTGTGTTCCGCTGTGTGGAAGCTGCGGGAAGAGAGCAGATCCATCATATCCCCAGGATCCTTTATCACTGGAGATGCCATGAGGATTCCACAGCAGAGAATCCGGAAAGCAAGATGTATGCCTTTGATGCAGGAGCACGTGCCATCAAGGCTCATTATGACAGGCTCGGAGTTCCGGTGGAAATCGAAAAGGGTGAATATCTTGGACTTTACCGTACAAAATTCCTCTGGGAGGAAAAACCGCTGATCTCCATCATCATCCCAAACAAGGATCACATCGATGATCTGAAGAGATGTATTGATTCCATTGAAGAAAAGGCAACTTACCGCAATTATGAGTATGTGATCGTAGAGAACAACAGTACGGAGGATGAGACCTTTGCCTACTATAAAGAGCTGGAAGCATCCAATCCGAAAGCCCATGTGGTGTACTGGGATGGTATTTTCAACTATTCTGCCATCAATAATTTCGGAGCTGCTCATGCTAAGGGTGACTATCTGCTTCTTCTCAACAATGATACGGAGATCATCAGCCCGGACTGTCTGGAGCAGCTTTTGGGATACTGTATGAGACCGGATGTGGGAGCTGTAGGAGCGCGGCTCTATTATGAGGATGATACCGTGCAGCATGCAGGAGTAGTCGTTGGCTTCGGCGGTATTGCGGGACACTGCTTTGTGCAGCAGAAGAGAGACGCTACCGGATACTGCCACAGGATCATCTGTGCCCAGGATTACAGCGCTGTAACCGCAGCCTGCATGATGGTGAAGCGTGAGGCCTTTGATAAGGTTCACGGATTAAGTGAGGAATTTCAGGTTGCCTTTAATGACATAGATTTTTGCCTTCGTCTGGGAAAAGCCGGATATCTGGTTGTATACAATCCTTATGCGGAGCTTTATCACTATGAATCCAAATCCAGAGGTCTTGAGGATACACCGGAGAAGGTGGCAAGATTTAACCGCGAGATCGCTTCCTTTGAGAAGCACTGGCCGGAGATCCTCCGTGACGGAGATCCTTACTATAATCCGAACCTTACACTGGAGAGCCAGGATTTCTCTCTGAAGCGGATATAGGAGGTTATATTTTGGAAAAGAAAAAAATCTGGAAGGATGAGAGTGTTCAGGCAGGGGTTCTTGTCCTGGCAGCATTTCTGCTCCTGACTGCATGGGCGTTTATGCAGCCCCTGGGGGCAGGCCCCGATGAAAAAATGCGCTACATGGTGGCACAGTATCTTCATGAGCATCCGGGAAAGCTGCCTCTTGGAGATGAGCCAACCATCCGTGATGCGACATGGGGGATTTCCTATGCCTATTATCCGATCCTTTCCTATATGGTATCTGCTGTATTTATGGGGATCGCAGGTTTGTTCCATGCATCTGCAGACGGATTACTCCATGCGGCGAGGATGGCAGATGTGCTCTTTGTGACTGGAGCGGTATATTTTGTGGTGAAAGCATCCGGAAAGCTTTTTCCGAAAGAGGGAAGATGGCTGTTTGCCGTACTGGCAGGCTTTATGCCGCAGGCATTGTTTCTGGGAACATATGTAAATACGGATTCCCTGGCGCTTTTATCCATGGCGATGATCCTGTATTCCTGGTCCTGTTATCTGGAAGCGGGAGACTGGAGCTTCAGAAATTCGATCCTTCTGGCTGTTGGAATGGCAGTCTGTGCACTGTCCTACTATAATGCCTACGGATGGATCTTATGCAGCTTTCTGTTTTTTTGCCTGACAGTCCTTCTGTGCAGGGAAGAGCCGGTAAAACAGAGAGTTGCATTTCTGTTCCGGAGAGGGATCGTGATCGCGGCAGTAACCCTTGCTTTATGCGGCTGGTGGTTTATACGAAATGCCGTTCTCTATGACGGAGATCTTATCGGAAGAAAAGCCTGTGCACAGTGTGCGGAAAAATATGCGGCTGTTGATTACAGGCCGTCCAGATACCCCACACCGGAGAAGCTGAACTGGTCATGGAAGGATATCCTTCTGTATCAGGACCCGGGCTGGCAGCATAACTGGCTGCTGACAGTTCTGGTAAGCTTTATCGGAACCTTTGGCCTGATGCAGATCTATATGCCTTATAGTGTGAGCAAGGCATATTTCCTGTTCTTTGGAATGGGTGGGATCGGTATTTTGACCATGCTGGGAATATTTTATCCGAAGAAACGTACTGTGGTAAAAGAACGAAAAGCAGCAGGAAGTGAAAAGCTGAAGATAAAAACAATAACCGTGTACGATAAATGGGACAGAAAAGGGATCTTTCATCTGCTGCTGATCCTTCTGATCCTGATCCCTGTGGGTCTGTTTATGTATTATGTATATTATAGTGACAACCAGGCACAGGGACGTTATATCATGCCGGCACTGTATCCGGCCATGTATTTTGTGACAGCCGGCTGGAATCGTCTGCTTGAGCGTTTTGTAAAAAAAGAAAATATCAGAATGTGGATATACCGGGTCCTGACAGCACTTCTGGTTGCTTCGCCGTTTTTATGCTATATCTTCCTGGTAGTTCCGTTTTATGGCTGACACCCAGATGGTGAGATGGCAGAAAAAAATCCCTTCTATGTATCCGGATATGACCGGTACATAGGAGGGATTTTTTAATTCTGAAGTATATCCGCCTGGGAACCAAGATCAGGAACGGATGATCCGGATCATGCGCCACAGCAGAAGGATAAGGAGCAGGATGCCCACACCGCCAATGGCAAAATACGGGATCTGGGATCTGGATTCGGAATAAGCTTTTGCAGAATCCATGTTTTCATCATTTTCCAGTACATCGGAGGAGCTTTCCTGTGAGGGATCCTCGACAACTGCAGTTCCCACCTGAGTTCCGCCAAAGGAATAGATGCGTAAGATCTGACCATCAGATTCCGTATCTTCTGTAGTCAGGTCGTCTGCGGTCGCACCGGATGGAACCATTACAGTGCCGCCGGACAGGATGTGAAAATCATCCTCGCTGAGATCCAGAAGCTGGAAATTGGAAAAACCGTAATCCAGAAGTGAGATTGCTTCGTTGGCTGTCTGACCGGTCGCTCCGTTCATGACTACTGCAATCAGAGTAGTACCGTTTCGCTGTGCAGCTGTGACAAGAACGCTTCCGGAAGCAGTGGTGGTACTTTCACGACCGCCGATACATCCTTCATAATAGGAAGCGGATGCAGGATCTGTCATGGTAAAAGAGCTTGTCAGGTTACGGGTACCGCCGGAAACATTGGTAGCCGGGATCGTATAGGAGGTGGCTCCGGAGATGGTGCGGAAGCTGTCATTACGGATAGCCGCCTGCATGATCAGAGCCAGATCATGTGCTGTGGTATGCTGGTTGTCATCCGGGAGACCGGTAGGATTGGTAAATACCGTATTGGTGCATCCAAGTTCTCGGGCACGGTCGTTCATTTTCTGGACAAAGGCATCCACAGATCCGCCAATCTGTTCTGCGACCTGGAGAGCAATGTCATTGGCAGAGGCCAGCATCAGAGCGTAAAGGCACTGCTCCATGGTAAATACCTCTCCGAGCTGTGAGGAAATATGAGCGCCTCCGTCTGTAACACCGGATACACCGGTTTCTGTCATGGTAACCTGATCGTCAAGCTGGCTGTTCTCCAGTGCCAGAAGACAGGTCATGATCTTAACTGCGCCGGCCGGAGAAAGCGTGGTGTCCATATCCTTGGCATAGAGGATCGTATCGGAAGTATCTTCCATGATCACGGCAGATGCGGAAGTGATCTCAGGCCCCTGAGGCCATCCGCTGATCCCATTGGTGGTAACACCGGAGGATACAGCAACAGCGGTTTCTTCTGTGGCGAAAACTGGAGTCTGGAACACCATGGAAGCGGAGATCCCAATAGCCAGAAGCGCTGTGGTTATTCTTGATTTTTTCATGATAAATGGTACTCCTGTATAAAAAATAATTCTTATGTAAGCAATACATACGTAAGCTCAGTATAACACATTTCCTCTCTTCCTTGCAAAAAAAATGATGGAATGGTAAAATATGTTCATCAAACTGTTACTGAGAACAGAGTGAACAGTAACATCAAACTGAGTAATACGGAGATAATATATGAGTAAAGATGATTCTACAGGAAAGATCCAATGGGACAGACTTATAAAGAAGCTTTCCCCCTATACAGTACAGAAGGGCTTAAGATACCTGAAGCATTATGGCCTGAAAGAGTTCTGGATCCGGCTTCATGAGCGTTTTGAACCGGAAGAGGTTCCTTACGGACCATGGTATGAGGCATACAGACCTGACGAGGAAACACTGGAGAAGCAGCGGAAACGCAAATTTCCGGATGGGCCGTTGATCAGCATTGTGGTACCTGCATATCTGACACCGGAGCGTTTTTTAAGACAGATGCTGGACTCTCTCCTTGCACAGACATATGAGAACTGGGAGCTGTGTCTGGCAAACGGAAGCCCGGAGGATCCAGACATGCAGACTGTGCTGAGATCCTATGCAGAGATGGACAGGAGGATCCGCTATCAGGATCTGAAAGAGAATCTTGGCATTGCAGAAAATACAAACGCGGCTTTTGCCATGGCAGAGGGTGATTTTATCGCACTTCTGGATCATGATGATCTGCTGGCACCTAATGCATTGTATGAGATCGCGGCGGCACTGGAGGAGCATCCAGAGGCGGATGTGATCTATACAGATGAGGATAAGGTCACGACAGATCTTTCTGAACATTTTCAGCCCCATCTGAAACCGGACTTTAACCTGGATCTTTTAAGATCCAATAATTATATCTGCCATTTTCTGGTGGTAAGACGTTCCGTAGTGCAGACAGTGGGCGGATTCCGCCGGGAATTTGACGGCGCCCAGGATTATGATTTCATTTTCCGCTGTGTGGAGCAGGCCAGGGAAGTGGTCCATGTACCGGAGATCCTTTATCACTGGAGGACCCACAAATCCTCCACAGCAGATAATCCGGCAAGCAAGATGTATGCTTTTGAAGCCGGCAGACGTGCCATTGAGGGGAATCTCAAACGGACCGGAACTCCGGGAACCGTGGAGCATACTCCGGATTTTGGATTTTACCGTGTGAAGTATCCGGTGCAGGGAGAACCTCTGGTTTCTGTTATCATTCCGAACCGTGAGGAGAAAGAAACGCTTCAGGCTTGCGTGGAATCCATTTTTGAAAAAACTGCCTACAAAAATTACGAGATCATCATTGTGGAGAATAACAGCAGCTCCGAAGAGATCTTCCGGTATTACAGAAAGCTTTCGGAGGATCCCAGGGTCCATCTGATCCGCTGGAAAAAAGGCTTCAACTATTCTGCCATCAACAATTTCGGGGTGCGCCATGCCAAAGGAGATTACCTGCTTTTTCTGAATAATGACGTAAAGGTCATCGATCCGGACTGGATGTCAGAGATGCTGAGCGTGTGCCAGCGTAAGGAAACAGGTGCAGTTGGCGTCAAGCTGATCTATCCGGATAACACCATTCAGCATGCAGGCTGCGTGGTGGGAATGGGCGGAATTGCCGGGAACATGTTTGTGAATATGCCGGCAGAGCGTACCGGATATCTCCATAAGGCCTCTCTTCTGCAGGATATGAGCTGTGTGACTGCAGCATGTATGATGATGAAGAAGGAAGTTTTTCTGGAGGCAGGAGGCTTTACGGAAGAGCTTGCAGTTGCGTTTAATGATGTGGATCTCTGTCTGAAGGTGCGAAGCCACGGCCATCTGATCGTCTATGATCCGTATGTGAAGCTCTATCATTACGAATCCAAGTCAAGAGGCACTGAGGACAGCGAGGAAAAGGTCCGCCGTTTCCAGACGGAGATCGAATACATGCGCTGTCACTGGCTGGATATCCTGAAAAAAGGAGATCCATACTATAACAAAAATCTTTCTTTAACCAAATGGAATTATTCCCTGAAGCCCCTTCCGGGAATGGGAAAGAAGAAGGGATAAAGCAATGCAGGAAGTATCAGTAGTCATACCAAACTTTAACGGAATGGCATATCTGGATGGTGTTCTTTCTAGTCTTGAAAGACAGACTATCCGTAATTTTGAGGTTATACTAGTGGATAATGGTTCCACTGATGGCAGCTGTGCATTTGTTTCAGCGGAATATCCATGGGTACACATGATACAGCTTCCGGAGAATTACGGCTTCAGCAGAGCCGTCAATGAAGGGATCCATGCGGCACGTTCCCCATATGTGCTGCTTCTGAACAATGATACGGAAGCGGAACCGGATTTCCTGGAGGAGATGGTTGCTGCCCTGCGCAGACATAAGAAGGCATTTTCCTGTCAGGCAAAGATGATCCAACTTCATGACAGGGACAAGATGGATGATGCCGGAAATTATTACTGTGCCCTTGGCTGGGCTTTTGCCAGGGGAAAAGGCAAGGATATCCGCCATTATGACCGAGAGCAGAAGATTTTTTCCACCTGTGCGGGAGCTGCGATCTACCGGAAGAAATTTATTGACAGGATCGGAGATTTTGATGAGGAGCATTTTGCTTATCTGGAGGATCTGGATATCGGCTATCGTGCCAGGATCTGCGGTTATCAGAACTGGTATGCTCCAAAAGCGAAGGTTTATCATGTAGGAAGCGGCACCAGCGGCTCCAGATATAATCAGTTTAAGATCCGGTATTCTTCCAGAAACAATATTTATCTTATCTATAAGAATATGCCGTTTCTCCAGATCGTGCTGAACCTTCCGTTTTTTCTGGTGGGATTCGGTGCGAAGATCCTGTTTTTTGCGTCCAAGGGATTCGGACGTGAGTATCTTGCAGGCATCAAAAACGGCTTTCAGATCAGTCGCAAAAACAAAAAAGTCAGATTTTCCATGAGGAATTTTCCGCGTTATATACAGCTCCAGTTTGAACTCTGGATCAACATTTTTAGGCGTTTTGCCGGTTAAGACATCATATTTTCACAGAATTTTTATATTTCGGAGGGAAGATTTTATTGCTTTTGAGTTTCATCTATTATAAGATAAAAGCAATGAACTTAAATGAGGTGGCGGAAATTGATTAAAGACAACCAGAAAAATTTCAGTCGTCTCCATATGCTGATCGATGTATTTGTGATCGCGGCCTCCTATGCCCTGGCCTGGTTGATCCGTTTTCAGGGAATTTTTGAACATTCGGCGGTCCAGTCCAAGACCGTCCAGGAATATATGTTTATGCTGATATTCATTATTCCGGGATATTTACTTCTTTATCAGGCCTTTGATCTTTATACACCGATGCGAATGCAGGGGCGTCGTCTCGTACTTGCCGGAATTGTGAAGGCAAATGCGTTAGGGCTCCTTATCATCATGTTTGCACTTTACAATTTTAAAGAGCTGGACTATTCCCGTCTTACTCTGGTTTCTTTCTGTGTGATCAATATCGTCCTGGAATGGTTTGTGCGTATGGTCATATTTTACATTCTCCGGGATATGCGCAAAAAAGGAATGAACCAGAAACAGGTGCTGCTGGTAGGATACAGCCGTGCTGCCGAGGAATATGTAGACAGGATCCTGCAGAATCCGCAATGGGGATACGTGATCAGGGGCATACTGGATGACAATGTGCCGGCAGGCACTACTTATAAGGGCGTTAAGGTGATCGGTCGAATCGCCAATCTGATGATCATCCTTCCATCCAGTCGTCTGGATGAGATAGCCATTACCCTGGGCTTAAGTGAGTATTATCGTCTGGAAGAGATCGTTGCACTCTGTGAAAAATCCGGCGTGCACACAAAATTTATTCCGGATTATAATAATATTATTCCGACCAAACCATATACAGAAGATATTCTCGGGCTTCCGGTGATCAATATCCGGTATGTGCCCCTGAGCAACACGTTTAATGCACTGATCAAGAGATCTATGGATATTGCAGGCGCGATCGTTGCGATCATTGTGTCCTCACCAGTGATGCTGGTGTTGTGTATGCTGATCAAGCTGACTTCGCCGGGCCCGCTGATCTATAAGCAGGAACGTGTCGGGCTTCACAATCAGACTTTCCGGATGTATAAATTCCGTTCCATGGAGATCCAGAAAGAATCAGAAGAAAAAAAGGCGTGGACAGTAAAGAACGATCCAAGAGTTACCGGAATCGGTAAATTTATGCGTCATACCAGTCTGGATGAGCTTCCACAGCTTTTTAACATTCTGAAGGGTGAGATGAGTCTTGTGGGACCAAGACCGGAGCGGCCGTTTTTTGTAGAAAAGTTTAGGGAGGAGATACCACGTTATATGGTCAAGCATCAGGTGCGGCCGGGTCTTACCGGGTGGGCACAGGTAAATGGCTATCGTGGAGATACTTCTATCAGAAAAAGGATAGAGTGTGATCTGTATTATATCGAAAACTGGTCTGTGGGATTTGATATAAAGATCATGTTTCTTACCATATTCAAAGGATTTATTAATAAGAACGCATACTAAAAAGGGGAAAAGGAAAAGATGTCAAAACCTCGGAAAAAAAGCAAGAAGATTTTATTTATCCTGGAGATCGTTGTACTGCTCCTGTTTATCGGAGGTCTGTTCGTTTATGGTCAGATCTCAGCCAAACTGGATAAGATCGACATCCAGGAAACAGATCTTGCAGACCAGGATATTGTAACCAATGATCAGGCACCGCAGATGACGGGATATACCACCTATGCACTGTTCGGACTGGACCACAGAAGCAAGAATGAGAAGCTGAATACAGAGAACAGTGATACCATCATCATTGCGAGTATCAACAATGATACAAAGGCAGTCAAACTTGTGTCTGTCTATAGAGATACCCTTCTCAATGTAAAGGATGATACCTATTCCAAAGCCAATTCGGCATATGCATTTGGCGGACCGACCAACGCGGTTTCCATGCTGAATACGAATCTGGATCTGAATATCACAGATTATGTTGCCATTGATTTTAATGCGCTGGTAACTGTGGTAGACTGCCTCGGAGGATTGGACATCCCTCTTTCCTATGCGGAGATCGTTCATATGAACAATTACTGTGTGGAGACATCAGAGGAAACCGGAAAGAGCTACACACCGATCGAACTGCCGGATCCGAAGCCGGAGGATGAGGAAGCGATCGTAGATACCTATCATCTTAATGGTGTACAGGCTACCTCCTACTGCCGTATCCGTTATACTGCAAGTCTTGATATGGGACGTACCGAGAGACAGAGACGAGTGATCCAGATGATCGTAGATAAGGCGAAAAAGGCAGGACTTTCCACTATCTTTGATATTATGGATCAGGTATTCCCGATGGTCAAAACTTCTGTTTCCAAAACAGAGATCTTGAAGATGATCCCGGCTATGATCGGCTACAGTATTGATGAAACTACAGGCTTCCCCAACGATTATAAATTTGCCCAGGTAAAGGGCAGCGTTATCGTACCTACCACACTGGAATCCAATGTTCTGAAGATGCATCAGTTTCTGTATGGAGACACCAGTTACACTCCGACGCAGGATGTACTCAACAGAAGTGCCCAGATCACAAATATCGCAGGCGGAGGCGACGTGCAGGACACTGCACCTGCGGTGACAGATACACCGAATGACGCAACGGATGATTCGTACACGTGGCAGGGAGATACATCCACAGATTACAGCAGTACGGACACAAGTGATGATGTTGATTACAGCACAGACACAGATTATGATACGGATTACTCCGGAGACGATTACAGCACAGATACGGACTATTCCGGAGGCGATTCCGATACGGATTATAGCGATTATACCGACGGAGAAGATTATTCGGAGAATGAATAAAACATCAAAATGAGCAACTAGCAGAAGGGACCATCCAGTAACGGGTGGTCCTTTCTGGACAGGAGACAAATATGAAAACATTAAAAATAGACGTGATCATCCTGGCATACCGTCCGGGAGAAGAATTTGAAAAACTGCTGGAAAGACTCAGCGCACAGAAATATCCTATCAATAAGATCCTTGTCATGAATACAGAAAAGAAATTCTGGAGAGAGACCTGGGAACAGGAATATCCGCTTGTGGAAGTCCGGCATCTTACAAAAGAAGAATTTGACCATGGCGGTACCAGAAGGCAGGCGGCAGAGCTTTCGGATGCGGAGATCCTTGTATTTATGACACAGGATGCAATGCCGGCAGACAGGGAACTGATCGGAGCACTGGTAGGAGCTCTTGCAGAGAATCCACAGGCAGGAGCCGCTTATGCGCGTCAGCTTCCAAAAAAGGACTGCAGATTTCTGGAAAAATATACCCGTTCCTTTAATTATCCGGAACAGTCCTGTCTGAAAACGGAAAAAGATGTACAGACCTACGGGATCAAAACATATTTCTGCTCCAACGTCTGTGCTGCTTATGATCACAGGATCTATGATGAGATTGGTGGATTTCCGGAGCATGCTATTTTTAATGAAGATATGATCTATGCAGGCTGGATGGTAAAAAAAGGCTATGGAGTTGCCTATGTATCAGAAGCGCGTGTATATCATTCTCACAATTACACCTGTATGCAGCAGTTCCACAGGAATTTTGATCTGGGAGTTTCCCAGGCGGAGCATCCGGAGGTTTTTGAAGGAGTGCCTTCCGAAGGTGAGGGCATCCGGCTGGTAAAAAAAAGCATGGCATATCTTCTGAAAACAGGCCACATATGGCTGATCCCCGGACTGTTTTTGCAAAGTGTCTCCAAATACGCCGGATATTTTCTCGGAAAACGATACAAAAAGCTCCCTGAAAAAATGATCCGATCCTGCACCATGAATCCGGAATACTGGAAAAAGAACAAATAAGAGCAGGTCACGGTTTTTTAAAAGAGATATCACAGTTTAAACACAATTCCCTGTTAAACTGTCTTTTATAAGAGAAATAAATGTTACTGAGAACGGAGTGAGCAGTAACAGATACATGCATCAGATAACATAGAAGGGAGCACCAGAGGCATGAGTGAAGAGAATAAATGGGGGACAGGCTTGCCGGATGAGGATAAGAATGCTTCGGCAGAACAGAAACCGCTGACGCATCCTTATTCTGAGGGACGCAGGATGCAGGAGAGCAGACAGGACAGCGATGCAGGTGCCGGACAGAGTGAAGGCATTTCGCAGGAGAAACCAAAATACGGACATTATGAGGTGCACCAGCCTCAGGCCGGTAATTATGCCGGTGGAAATATACCGCCCAAAAAGCCACGGAAAAAGAGAGATTTTTCAGGCAACAACAGCTTTGGAAAGAAAGCAGCCACTGCGGTGGCACTGGCTGTGATCTTTGGGCTGGTAGCCGGAGTAGTTTTTCAGGGTGTGAATATTGCAGCAGATAAATACAGAGGAAATGACAGCAGTACAACGATCGGAAAGACAGAAACAGTTACCGGAACAGAGGATAGTACTGACAGTAGCTCTGCGGATTCTACTGTGAAGGATATTGTGGCAGAGAGTGGTACAGTGGCCGGTGTAGCCCAGGCAACCATGTCTTCTATCGTTGCCATTACATCTGTCAGTGTGCAGGAGATCCCAAGCTTTTTCGGATATGGAACGAGGCAGTATCAGAGCGCAGGAAGTGGTTCCGGTATTATTGTAGGAGAAAATGACAGCGAGCTTCTCATTGCGACTAACAACCATGTGGTATCTGGAGCGACTACACTTACTGTGTGCTTTGCAGGCAGTGATGTGGTAGGAGCGGAAGAAGAAACCCAGGCTATGGCAAGCAGCTCCGATGGAGATGCGGATGTGGATAACGCAGTTTCTGCCAAGATCAAAGGTACCGATGAAGAGAATGATCTGGCAGTGGTGGCAGTGGAGAAATCCGATATTCCGGATGAGACCATGGATGAGATCAAGATCGCACAGATGGGAAGCTCGGACGATCTTGTAGTCGGTGAGCAGGTGGTTGCCATTGGCAATGCACTGGGCTATGGACAGTCAGTTACCTCCGGATGGATAAGTGCCCTTAACAGAAGCATCGGTACAGAGGACGGAGAAGCCAGCGGACTGATCCAGACTGATGCAGCAATCAATCCCGGAAACAGTGGCGGTGCACTTCTGAACATGAACGGTGAAGTGATCGGTATCAATGCGGCCAAGTATGCAGACAGTCAGGTGGAAGGCATGGGATATGCCATTCCGATCTCCAAGGCAGAACCGATCCTGGAAGAACTGATGAACCGTGAAACCAGGGATAAGGTGGAAGATTCTTCCAAGGTAGGATATATGGGAGTCAAGGCTGCCGATCTTACAACAGAAGCCATCCAGATGTATAATATGCCGGCAGGTGCTTTTATTACTGAGGTAACGGAAGGTGGCGCAGCAGATAATGCAGGGATCAAAAAAGGCGATATCATTGTGAAGCTGGATGGACAGAAGGTAAGCGGCAAGGATGATCTTGTTGATAAGTTGCAGTATTATGAGGCAGGAGAAACCATCGAAGTGGTGATCTCCAGAGCGAACAGCGGAGAGTACAAGGAACAGACGGTTGAAGTGACCCTCGGAAGCAAACCCTCTTCTGACAAATAAAAGAAAATACAGGATAACCATTTATAAACCGGGGAGCTGCATAAGAACATGCAGCTCCCCGGTTTATAAAAACTTAATTTGATACAGCGGGATTATGTGCTATAATATGCATAATAAAAACCAGAAAGGAAATGTTATGGCAGATCAGTTTGATAATAATAAAGACAATGACCAGGAGCAGAAATACGAGAAATTCTGTTTTTTATGTCGCAGACCGGAGAGTCAGGCAGGGAAGATGATCGACCTTCCTAATCATATACATATCTGTGCGGATTGCATGCAGAAAAGCTTTGATACTATGAACACCCAGATGAACAATGGAAATTATTCCGATCTTTTTAACATGCCGAATGTGAGCATGATCGATCTGGGCAGTTTCCAGAATCCCGGAAACCAGGCGAAGAAGATCAAGAAAAAATCAGAGACTCCGAAGCCGGTGATCGATCTCAAAGATATTCCTGCACCACATAAGATCAAAGCAACTCTGGATGAATATGTGATCGGACAGGAATATGCCAAGAAGGTAATGTCTGTAGGTGTATACAACCATTATAAAAGAGTTGCCACAGATACCATGGATGATATTGAGATCGAGAAATCCAATATGCTGATGATCGGACCTACAGGCTGCGGTAAGACTTATCTGGTGAAGATGCTTGCCAGACTTCTTCAGGTACCGCTTGCTATTGCAGATGCCACATCTCTTACAGAGGCCGGTTATATCGGTGATGATATCGAGAGCGTAGTATCCAAGCTGCTTGCAGCTGCAGATAATGATGTGGAGAAGGCAGAGCACGGGATCATTTTCATCGATGAGATTGATAAGATCGCAAAGAAGAAGAATACCAACCAGAGAGATGTCAGCGGAGAGGCTGTCCAGCAGGGACTTCTGAAACTTCTGGAGGGAAGTGAAGTGGAAGTTCCGGTAGGTGCTACCAGCAAGAATGCCATGGTACCTATGGTGACTGTAAATACAAGGAACATTCTGTTTATCTGTGGCGGTGCGTTCCCGGATCTTGAGAATATCATCAAAGAAAGACTGAATAAACAGGCGTCTATCGGATTTTATGCAGATCTGAAGGACAAATATGATGATGATCCGCATGTGCTGGAGAAAGTAACGGTAGATGATCTCCGTGCATTTGGAATGATTCCGGAATTTATCGGTCGTCTTCCGATCATCTTTACCCTGAACGGGCTGACGGAAGATATGCTTGTGAAGATCCTCAAGGAGCCGAAGAATGCTATTCTGAAACAGTACAAGAAGCTTCTGGCACTGGATGAAGTAAAACTGGAGTTTGAGGACGGTGCCTTACATGCCATTGCCCGTAAGGCATTGGAACGCCATACAGGAGCCAGAGCTCTCCGGGCTATCCTGGAGGAATATATGCTGGATATCATGTATGAGATCCCGAAGGACGACAATATCGGAGAGGTTGTGATCACAGAGGGATACATTCAGGGCAACGGAGGTCCGAAGATCCTTATGCGTGGACAGGAGATCCCGGCACTGGAAGGATAAGAAACAAGAAGATTCTTTAATATATAAAGGAGCGTGACAGATATGGCAAAAAGCAGTTTTTGGGATGATCTGGGAAACACACTGACAAGAAAGGCAAAGGGCTTAAGTTCCAGAGCAGAGAATCTCTATGAGATCCAGAAGATCCGTAACAAGCTCTCTGCACAGGAGCGTATGACCGAAAAGCTGATGATGGATATCGGAAAGATGATCTATACACGTTATGAGCAGGGAGAAGCCGTTGACGGTGAGACGGGAGCTATCTGCGAGGAAATCAGCCAGCACATGCTGGAGGCGGATCACTACAGAGATGCGATCGCTGCCAGTAAAGGGGAGAAGTTCTGCCCGGCCTGTCATAAGGCGGTGATGCGGGAGGCCAGCTTCTGTCCGTATTGCGGAGCGGCGTGTCCTACAGCGGAGCTGGAAGAGAAAGCTGCCGATGTGATCGAGCAGGCAGATGAGGAGCTTGAAGAGGCTGCTGAGGCAGAGGTGACAGAAGTACCGGAGACAGAAGCGGAAGAAAACGCAGAAGCTACAGAAGTGGTAGCAGATCCGGAAGAGACAGTAGAAGCGTCAGAAGTAGTAGAAACAGCAGAAACCGCAGAAGCGTCAGAAACAGAAACATCAGGATCAGATCCGGAATTGGAAGAGGAAAGAACGGAAGTGGGATCTGCAGAAACAGAGGGGCCTGCGGCTGATCCGGAAAATACAGAAACAATAGAAGAAAAAACAGAATAACCATAAGCATATAAGGCAGGCTTTCCCCAGTGGGAGCCTGCCTGAATATTATGCAGACCACAGAAATAAGGAGGGGGAATAATGTTGTGGAATTTACTGACGGCGGGAATCTTTGGTACAGACTATTATATAAAGAAAAAAATCAACACATCGGAAAAGAAAGATCTGAAGGAAAAGTGCCTGGGAGGCAGACTGATCGTAAGAAATTGCCATAATCATGGGATGATGCTTGGAATATTAAAAAACAAAGATAAAGAATTCCTGAGAGATCTTGCATCTATGGTGCTGGGCGGTGCGATCTGGGAGTATATACGTACTTCCGGAGAAAAAGGCACACGCATATCCAAGCTTGGGCTTTCCATGATCCTGGGCGGTGGTCTGAATAATTATACGGAACGTCGCAGAAAGGGATACGTCACGGATTATGTGAGCCTGAATGTGGAAAATCCGAAGCTTAAGAAGGTCGTATTTAATATTTCGGATCTTTTCATATTTACAGGTGCGCTTCTCTGGGGCGGGAGCGAGATCTTTTCTGAAAAAGAAAAATAAATAAAAAAACAGAAGTGCCGGTGTTGGGCGCTTCTGTTTTTTTGATTTTGGATAAAATAAAAAAGAATGCAGGAAATGGGACTTGAACCCACACGATCTTGCGACCACAGGCACCTGAAGCCTGCGCGTCTGCCAATTCCGCCATTCCTGCATTTTTTCAACCGGCTTGCTTTGCTTTGTTTGCTCCGCTCGTCGACTGCTCACTTATAATAACTCAGGAATTGGATAATGTCAATAGAAAAATTCAAAAAAATTAAAAAAATTCAAAAAAAATATTTTGAGTTAGTTTTATACATTTTTTTTGCATATGGTGTTGAAAAATGACGATTCCTGTGATACAATTTTGAAGATTTAGGATAAAATAAGAGAACAAAGAAAGGGAGATTGTATGAAAGCATTTCTGATATTGGAAGATGGCCATGTATTTACAGGAACTAGCATTGGTTCTGCAAGGGAAGTCATCAGTGAAATTGTCTTTAACACTTCCATGACCGGTTATCTGGAAGTAATGACAGATCCTTCTTACGCAGGACAGGCGGTGTGTATGACATATCCGCTGATCGGAAACTACGGAATCTGTTATGATGACCAGGAATCAAGGAAGCCGTGGATTGACGGATTTATTGTACGCGAATTATCACGAGTTCCCAGCAACTTCAGAAGCGTAGACACCATTCAGCATTTTCTGAGCAAAAACGACATTCCGGGAATCGCAGGAATTGATACCAGAGCACTGACTAAGATCCTTCGTGAGAAGGGAACCATGAACGGAATGATCACAGTTGATGAGAACTATGACCTGGATACAATCATCCCCAGATTAAAAGCATATACAACAGGAAAAGTGGTAGAGAAGGTTTCCTGCCGCGAAAAGGAAGTGCTTAAGGGGAACGGACCGAAGGTTGCCCTTCTTGATCTGGGCGCCAAGAAAAACATTGCACGCTCACTGAATGAGAGAGGATGCCAGGTTACTATTTACCCGGCTCTGACATCTGCAGAAGAGATCCTTGGAGACAATCCGGACGGCATCATGCTCAGCAACGGACCTGGAGATCCGAAGGAATGTACTTCTATTATTAAAGAGATCAAAAAACTTTATGACTCTGATGTACCGATCTTTGCCATCTGTCTTGGACATCAGCTTATGGCTCTTGCAACAGGCGGAGACACCCATAAGATGAAATACGGTCACAGAGGCGGAAATCATCCGGTTAAAGACCTTGAGACAGGAAGAGTATATATTTCCTCCCAGAACCATGGCTACGTTGTAGACGCAGAGGGACTTGAGGAGAAAAATATCGCACATCCTGCATTTGTAAACGTCAACGACGGAACAAACGAGGGTATGGCATATAACGGAAAGAACATCTTTACTGTACAGTTCCATCCGGAAGCATGCCCTGGACCACAGGATTCCAGTTACCTTTTTGACAGATTTATGAAGATGATGGGAGGAGAGAAATAATGCCAAGGAATAAGGACATAAAAAAAGTACTTGTAATCGGCTCAGGCCCGATCATAATCGGCCAGGCAGCAGAGTTTGACTATGCAGGAACCCAGGCATGCCGCTCCCTGAAGGAAGAGGGCATGGAGGTTGTACTTTTAAACTCCAATCCTGCTACCATCATGACAGATAAAGACATCGCAGACAGAGTTTATATCGAGCCTCTGACTGTTGAAGTCGTAGAGCAGCTGATCCTCAAAGAGAAACCGGACAGTGTACTTCCTACACTGGGCGGACAGGCAGGTCTGAACCTTGCCATGGAGCTTGAGGAAAAGGGCTTCCTGAAAGAGCACAATGTACGTCTCATCGGTACCACAGCAGCAACGATCCGTAAAGCTGAGGACCGTCAGGAATTTAAGGATACAATGGAAAAGATCGGCGAGCCGGTTGCAGCATCCAAGGTCGTAACAACTGTAGAAGACGGTGTTGCGTTTACTCAGACTATCGGTTATCCGGTTGTTCTCCGTCCTGCATATACACTTGGCGGAAGCGGCGGCGGTATCGCGCATAATGAGCCGGAGCTTCGTGAGATCCTTGAGAATGGTCTCCGTCTTTCCCGTGTAGGCGAGGTTCTTGTAGAGAGATGTATCGCCGGATGGAAAGAGATCGAGTACGAGGTAATGCGAGACAGCGCAGGAAACTGCATCACAGTCTGCAACATGGAGAACATTGACCCGGTTGGTGTCCATACCGGTGACTCCATCGTAGTTGCTCCTTCCCAGACCTTAGGAGATAAAGAGTACCAGATGCTCCGTACATCTGCTCTTAACATTATTACAGAGCTTGGCATCACAGGTGGATGTAACGTACAGTACGCTCTTCATCCGGAGAGCTTTGAGTACTGCGTTATCGAGGTTAACCCTCGTGTAAGCCGTTCCTCCGCACTTGCAAGTAAGGCTACCGGTTATCCGATCGCCAAGGTTGCAGCCAAGATCGCACTGGGCTACACACTGGATGAGATCCCGAACGCCATCACAGGCAAAACATACGCAAGCTTCGAGCCGATGCTGGATTACTGTGTTGTTAAGATCCCGCGTCTGCCATTTGATAAATTCATCACAGCAAAACGTACACTGACTACACAGATGAAGGCTACCGGTGAGGTTATGAGTATCTGCCATAACTTCGAGGGCGCTTTAATGAAGGCTATCCGTTCCCTGGAGCAGCATGTAGACAGTCTGATGTCCTATGACTTCTCACATCTTTCTGATGAAGAACTGATGGACGAGCTGAACATTGTGGATGATCGCCGTATCTGGAAGATCGCAGAAGCCCTGAGACGAAATGTTTCCCAGGAGAAGCTTCATGATATCACAAAGATCGACATCTGGTTCATCGATAAGCTGGCTATCCTTGTTGAGATGGAGCAGGCTCTGAAAACTCAGAAGCTGGACAAAGACCTTCTTCTGGAAGCAAAACGTCTGGAGTTCCCGGACTACATCATCGCAGACCTGACAGGAAAGACAGAAGCTGAGATCAAAGACCTGCGTAAAGAGTACGGCATCCGTGCAGCATACAAGATGGTTGATACCTGTGCAGCAGAGTTTGCGGCAGCGACACCATATTACTATTCTGTATACGGCGATGAGCAGACAGAGAATGAAGCTGTAGAAACAAAAGATAAGAAAAAGATCCTGGTACTTGGTTCCGGCCCGATCCGTATCGGTCAGGGTATCGAGTTCGACTTCTGTTCTGTACACTGTACATGGGCATTTGCGAAAGAAGGATATGAGACGATCATCATCAACAATAACCCGGAGACAGTAAGTACAGACTTCGATATTGCAGATAAGCTGTATTTTGAGCCGCTGACACCGGAAGATGTTGAGAATGTTGTAAATATCGAGAAACCGGACGGAGCTGTTGTTCAGTTCGGTGGACAGACAGCCATCAAGCTTACAGAGGCATTGATCAAGATGGGCGTTAAGATCCTTGGAACATCTGCTGAGAACGTAGATGCAGCAGAGGACAGAGAGCTCTTTGATGCCATTCTTGAGAAATGCCAGATCCCGAGACCGAAGGGACACACTGTATTCACAGCAGAAGAGGCGAAAAAAGCTGCCAACGAGCTGGGATATCCGGTACTTGTCCGCCCGTCCTACGTACTTGGAGGACAGGGAATGCGTATCGCTGTCAGCGATGAGGATGTGGAAGAGTATATCGGAATCATCAACCAGATCGCACAGGAGCATCCGATCCTTGTTGATAAATACCTCATGGGTAAAGAAATCGAGGTCGATGCGGTATGCGACGGTGAGGACATCTTGATCCCTGGAATCATGGAGCACATCGAGCGTGCAGGTATCCATTCCGGAGACAGTATTTCCGTATATCCGGCACAGACCATCAGCCAGAAAGCAAAAGATACCATCGCCGAGTACACACGCCGTCTTGCACAGGCACTTCATGTAATCGGTATGATCAATATTCAGTTCATCGTTGTAGGCGAGGATGTATATGTCATCGAGGTTAACCCGCGTTCCAGCCGTACAGTACCGTACATCAGTAAGGTAACCGGAATCCCGATCGTTCCGCTTGCAACAAGAGTTATCCTTGGACATAAGATCAAAGAGCTTGGTTACACACCGGGACTTCAGAAAGAAGCAGAGTACTTCGCAATCAAGATGCCGGTATTCTCCTTCGAGAAGATCAGAGGCGCAGATATCAGCCTTGGACCGGAGATGAAATCCACAGGTGAGTGCCTTGGTATTGCTAAGACCTTCAACGAGGCTCTTTACAAAGCATTCATCGGGGCAGGAATCCGTCTTCCGAAACACAAACAGATGATCATCACTGTTAAGGATGAGGATAAAGAGGATATCATCCCGATCGCAAAACGCTTCGAGGCTCAGGGATACCGTATCTTCGCAACAAGAGGTACAGCAAATGTCCTGACTGAGAACGGAATCAAGGTAACACGTACCAACAAGCTGGAGCAGCCGTCTCCGAACCTGATGGACCTGATCCTTGGCCACAAGATCGATGTTGTCATCGATACACCGCCACAGGGTGTTGAGCATCAGAAAGATGGTTTCGTGATCCGTCGTAATGCCATCGAGACAGGTGTCAATGTGCTTACAAGCCTTGATACTGCAGAGGCTCTGGTCACAAGTCTTGAGAATACAGACCTGAACCACCTGACTCTGGTAGATATCGCCACCATCGACAATCGATAATAAATTGTAAATTCTGTGAAATAAAAAATTAAAAGTTTACGAATTGTCAAATATGTAATATACTGATAAGGACGGGGCCGTCGTTCACATACCGGCCCTGTCCTTATCTTGCTTTTAGAAAGGAGTTAACATGATTTTTATAGAATTACTGAAGGTTATCCTTCTCGGTATTGTGGAGGGAATCACCGAGTGGCTTCCGATCAGCAGTACCGGACATATGATCCTTGTGGATGAGTTTATCAAGCTGAATGTATCCGAGGCATTTATGGAATTTTTCCTGGTGGTGATCCAGCTTGGCGCGATCCTGGCAGTTGTTGTACTGTACTGGAACAAGCTGTGGCCTTTTTACATAAGAAAAATCCCGAAGAAAACACAGATGGCACTGCGTAAACAGCCGGCAGTACCCAGAACTGTCCTTACTTTTGTAGAAAAATACTGTGATAAGGATAAGTGGATCCTCTGGTTTAAGATCCTGGTAGCATGTCTGCCGACGATCATCATCGCTCTTCCTTTTAATGACATTATTGAAAAGAAATTTTACAACTATGTGGTCGTTGCCATCATGCTGATCGTTTATGGTGTGCTTTTTATCGTTATCGAGAACTACAACAAACGCCGCAGACCAACCTGCACCAGACTGGATGAGCTTTCCTTTAAGACAGCGCTGATCATCGGCTGCTTCCAGGTGCTTTCCGTGATTCCGGGAACATCCCGTTCCGGATCTACCATTATCGGAGGAATCCTTGCAGGAACATCCCGTACAGTTGCAGCAGAATTTACCTTTTTCCTGGCAATTCCGGTTATGTTCGGAGCAAGTCTTCTGAAACTGGTCAAATTCGGTTTTGCCTTCAGCTCTACAGAGCTGATCATCCTGATCGTAGGTGTTGTGGTATCCTTTGTGGTATCTATTCTTGCCATCAAATTCCTGATGGGATATATCAAGAAACACGATTTTAAAGTATTCGGCTGGTACAGGATCATCCTTGGTATCCTGGTGCTTGGATACTTCGTTGGAAAAACATTTTTAGCATAAAACTGCAATCTGGAGGTAATCATTATGAAATATAAGAAGCTTTTGATCGTACTGACAGCAGTGACGGCGCTTGGTATTGCCGGCTGTGGAAAATCATCAAAGGAAACAGCAGAGGTGACACCAACACCGGTTCCTACAGCCGCACCTACGGCTGCACCGGCTACATCCACACCGCTTCCCACATCTACACCTGCACCGAAGCTGATCGGTGTAAAGACCAGTACTGCAAAATTTGTTTATCTTACCAACAGCACGAAGGGAGAGATCCGTGAGATCTATCTCCGCGCGGCAGGAGGGGAAGAATGGGGCAAAAGTCTTGTTCCTGCAGAAGCTACCATCAAAGATGCGGAGCAGGTGCAGATGTATTACACCCCGGATTCTGCAAGAGATGCCATCTATGATATGAAGATCGTAGACGGAGACGGAAATGCCTATGAGATCTACAGTGTACAGCTGAGCGATATGGAAAAGGCAAAACTGATGATCGATAACGGAGAAGCATACCTGACCTATACAAGCCTCAGTGACAAGAGTGAGAAGAGCACTATTGGCAATGTGGAAACGGATAACAGTGAGGCGGACAGCAGTGATTCCGCAGACAGCACAGATGCTTCAGATCTGACAGACAGTTCTTCCGGTATCACGGATACTTCTTCTGACAGCAGCGATGGAAGCTATGACAACAGTGATGATGGAAGCTATGATAACAGTGATGACGGAAGCTATGACAGCAGTAATGACGGAAGCTACGACGGCAGCGATGACGGAAGCTACGACAACAGCAGTGATGATGGAAACTATGACAGCAGTGATGATAGCGGCGACTATGTAGATGACAGCAGCAACAGCGGAAGCGGTGACGATTCTCTTGACAACAGTACAGATACAGATGACAGCGGAGACGGAGAGATTGTCTGGGATGATAACGGAGACTGGTCAGAGGAATAAACCGGGATCCTGTAAACAGAGGGAAACATGGAACAGACATTTCTTGAAAAACTGAAACGAGTAAAACCTGGGGATCTGCTTCACATCATCAAGTTTATCCTGGCATTTCCCATTGCGATGGTCTACAGACTTTTTCGCAGGGATCTCTGGCTTCTCTGTGATACAGAGAATGAATGCCGGGATAACGGATTCTGGCTGTACAAATATCTGAGAGAAAATACCAGTGAGGATGCAGTGTACGCCATCAATAGAAAATCTCCGGATTATGCCCGGGTAAAAGATCTGGGACCTGTGATCCAGTATGGAAGCTTCCGCCACTGGATCTACTATCTGGCTGCATCAAAAAATATCAGCTCCCAGAAAATGGGAAAACCAAACGCAGCCATCTGCTATGTGCTGGAGGTTTACGGAATCCTACGGAACAAGCGGGCGTTCCTGCAGCATGGGATCATTACGGCAGATCTTAGTTTTCTGTATTATCCCCATACAAAAATGAGCCTTTTTGTTACCAGTACCTATGATGAGTGGAAATATGTCAATGACCGGTACGGATATCCGGAAGGCTATGTGCAGGAGCTGGGACTGTGTCGTTTTGACCAGCTTCATGATATGAAGGTAAAAAAGAACCAGATCCTGATCATGCCGACCTGGCGTATGTATATCCGCAATGAGATCTCAGCCTCTGATCACGAGCTGGAAGCACAGAAATTCATGGAAACCGATTATTACCGTTACTGGGATGCACTTCTCAAGGATGAGAGACTGATTCGCTACATTAAGGAGAACGATCTTCAGATCATCTTTTATCCGCACAGGGAAATGCATCGGTTCCTGAAATATTTTCATGTGGATCATCCGAAGATCACAGTGGCGTCCTGGCCTGAGTACGATGTGCAGACACTCCTTAAAGAGTCCGCAGTGCTGGTGACTGATTTTTCCAGTGTGGCCATGGACTTTGCCTACATGAAAAAGCCACTGGTCTACTACCAGTTTGACAATGAAAAATTCCGGCAAAGTCATCATCAGATCGGGTATTTTGATTTCCGGAAAGATGGCTTCGGTCCGGTATGTGTAACGGAACAGGAAGTAACGGACTGGCTGATCCGCCTGCATAAGCAGGGATTTGCCAATGAAGAGATCTATCTGGAAAGACACGGAAAATATTTTGATCTGTGGGATACAAAGAACTGTGAAAGAAATTACAAAGCGATCAAAGAAATGTAACAGGTGGTGAAAAATTGCAGCAGTTAATGGAAGCACCGGCGGAGATCAAGGTAAAAACCAGGAAATTTTCGCTGACAAAAGGAACCATAAAGATCAGTTTTGAGCTGGAAGGATCCAGAGGAAGGATCCGTTCCCTGAAGTTGAAACAGCGAAATGCAGTGCTGGATACAAGCTTTCCTTTTGAAATGCAGACAGCAAAAAAAGGAAATACGATCGTGTATCATGCACAGATCAATGTAGATCAGTATCCGATGGAAACCGCATTCTGGGATGTGGTGGCATCTGTGGATAAAGAAGGAAAAGGAAATTATGAGGATGCGATCCTGGGAGGCTTAAGTTCAAAACTTAAACTTAAGCTGATCCTTTTTCCAAGATGGACCAGAACCGGGGATGGGCATATGGTTTATCCCTTTGTCAACGGAGCAAGGCAGTTTACCATTCAATACCGGAAATATGATCCGAAATATGACAGCTATGCATTTATAGCAAAAGAATTTCTTGCATTATTCTGCTATTTTATCCTGAAACCTTACTGGGATCATAAGAAATTATGGCTGATCTGCGAGAAATACTGTACAATGGCACAGGACAACGGCCTCTATTTTTTCCGGTACTGTATGGAGCATGCACCGGAGAGGGACAGAAGTCGGATTTTTTATGTAATAGATAAAAAATGTCCGGATTATCAGGCTGTAAAAGAGTATGATGCCAATGTGATCCAGTTCATGTCATTTAAGTACATGATCTATCTCAGCGCTGCACGGTATCTGATATCTACCGATGCGATCCGGCATTTTTATATCTGGGATTCGCCCAACAGCATCTACAAGGTTCTGTATCAGGCACGGAAGAACATCGTATTTCTCCAGCATGGAGTGATGGGCTTCAAGCAATGCCACAGGACCTTTCATAAAGGCGGAGGCAATCAGATGGCACTGTTTGTGGTGTCTTCGGGTTATGAACAGAAGATCATCCATGATTATTTCGGATACGATAATGAAGAGATCATCATCACCGGACTGGCCAGATGGGATGTGCTGGAGGACAAGTCGGATCCGGCTCATAAAGAGATCCTGCTGATGCCTACATGGAGAAGCTGGCTGGAGGATATCAGCGAGGATCAGTTCAAAAAAAGTGAATACTATCAGCGTTATAAAGCATTTCTGCAGGATGAGAGGCTTAAGACTCTTCTGGAAAAGGAAAATATCACGCTGAATTTTTATATCCATCCGAAATTCCGGGAACATATCCGGAGCTTTCAGGTGGAAGACAGGCATATCCGTCTGATCCCATTTGGGACTATGCCGCTGAATCAGCTTCTGATGAGCTGTCATATGCTGATCACCGATTATTCTTCTGTTTCCTGGGATGTCTACTATCAGGAAAAACCGGTGGTATTTTATCCCTTTGATCTGGAAACCTATGAGAAAGTCCAGGGAAGCTATATGGACTACAAAAAAGATGTTTTCGGAGATCTGGCATGGGATCAGAACCAGCTGGTAGACCTTATCGGAGAATATGCGAGGAACGGATTCCGTGAAAAACCGGAATTTTCAGGAAGAAGAGATGAGCTTCTTCCCTACAGGGACAATGACAACAGCAAACGAATTTATGAATATATAGCCAATGCTCAAATACCGGACAAACTGAAAAGAAGGCTGAAAGAGAAAAAATTTTAATGTAAGGATACAAAAGGAGCAATATGAACAGGGAGTATGAATTTTCAGTAGTTGTTTTTGCAAAAGATACCGCAAAGCTTTACAGAACCTTTAAAAATGTACGTGAGGTCACACCGGAAGGAACGGTACAGATCCTTGCAGTACGCATTGCAGGAGATATGGATATTCCTGATGAACGGGACATGCGGGAGCTGGAGGAAGCCGGAGAAAAGGAGAAAGAGCTCAAGGACGAAGAGCTGGATAAGATCTACGGAGAGTTCAATCCGGAGGATCCTCGTTTCCGGGAGATGCTGGATGACCGGGATCTTTTATATATTGACGGACTGGAATGCGGGGATCTTGTGGCGGAGCTGAAGGATAAGATAGCCGGAAGCTATGTTGTTTTTGCAAAAGCCGGAATCCGTTTTTCCCCAAAATCCAGTGCAGAGATCAGACGCTGCTTTGAGGAAGAAAACAGAGATGTTGTCCTAACAAAGATCCGTGGAAAAGGAAATATCTATGTGCGGGAGCATAATAATTACTGTAACCGTTTCACCGAAAAAACAACGCTGGATAACAATGTATATCTTCTGCATCAGCTGTATACCGCTTACACATTTGCCGCAGATCAGGTGAAATGGGTATCCGAGATCCGTCCGGAGATCTGGTATCTGGATGTGATGACCATGGTATATCAGTCCGTTGTAAGCTGCCGGAGTCTGGGAGTGGCTTCAGGGGAAGATATCTATGTGCAGATCCTTGCGGACCATCTCATGGTGGAGGATTGGAAGAATATGCTGCAGGATCCGGACCAGCTGGAGGTATTTTATCAGGAATTTTTCCGAAAGATCGCAGACTGCAGAATAAAAGAAAATCCTGTTCATGAAAAAAATGCAGATTATGTGCTGCTGTATTACAGCGCAAAAATAGCTGATATCATATTTGATAACGAGAAGCTTGATGAAGAGAAAAAGTGCAGATATGAGGAAGGTATCGAAAGCTTCCTGAAGCAGATGGAGTTTCCGGAGATCGTGATGTCCAATCAGCATATCAGCAGGGCAAACAAAGTATATCTTCTCCGGAAATATTATCCGGATATATGCAAAAAAATTCCGGATCAGGCAGACACGATCCTGAATCCCATATATGATAATCTCCGTGTCAAGATATTCCAGCCGGAAAAAGACCAGCTGCACTGTGAATTTTCCATTGTGGAGCCTGTGAGCAGGACAAATCGTGCATATATGATGACTGGTGGCAACACCTATGAAGCCAGATGGAAATATACACTGGGAAGAACCGGCTGGTGCAGAGAAGAAAGTGCCGTTGAGAAGCTGTATATCGTGGACATCCCGCTTTCTGAGATCCGGGAGTTTATCAGCTGGGGCACAGGCACAGATGGAAATGTAAACAAAATGTACAATATTTCCTACGGAAAATATGTGCCATTTACAAAGAAGCTACCGCTTTTCCTGCATATAGAGGATAAGCTTCTGTATCTTAACGAAAAAGTCCGGATGATCCGTGGAGAGGATCAGGAAGATGCAAAGGTTCTGGGCCATCAGTATGAAGTAACGGTAGAGCCATACAGTCAGAGCAGGGAGAAACAGCTGAAGAAAAAACGCACCAAAGCAATATTTTCTCAAGGAAAGGCCGGAAAAAAGGCAGTTCTCGTGCGTAAGCTCTACGAGATGCAGAAGGCGAAGCAGAAAAAGCAGATCTGGCTGATCTCCGATCGTACAACACGCGGAGATGACAACGGCGAAGTGATGTTCCGCTATCTCTGCGCCAATCCGGACCCTACGGTGGAGCCGTACTTTGTAGTCAACAAGGATACACAGGATTATGTGGAAATGAAGAAGCTTGGAAAGGTTGTGGAGCCTTTCTCCTGGAAGCATAAGCTTCTGTTCCTGCTGAATGAATTTTCACTGTCCTCCCAGGCTAACAAACCGGTGATCAATCCTTTTGGAAAGCTGGAGTATCTGTACCGCGATATCATCTATGACAAAAAGCTGGTATTTTTGCAGCATGGTGTGACCAAAGACAACCAGTCCAAGTGGCTGAACAAATACAACCGTAATCTTTTCGGATTTATCGTCAGCACAAAGCCGGAATATGATTCTGCCTTTACCTATGACTATTTTTATCCGGAAAAAAATATCTGGCTTACGGGAATGCCGCGTTATGACCGTCTGGTCCATGATGAGCGTAAGTATGTGACGGTGATGCCTACCTGGCGCAAAAGCCTTTCCTCAGGAACCGATGCCAGAGGGGTATGGCAGCTTGGAAAAGAATTTCAGGAAAGCGAATATTTCCATTTTTATGATGATCTTCTCAACAACGAAAGACTTCTGGGAGCGGCAGAGAAGTACGGATATACCATCTGCTTCATGCCTCACCCCAATACCATTGACGGTCTGCATATGTTCCGTCATGATCCACGGGTAAAATTTATGGATTCGTCTTATTCCTACAAGGACATTTTTGCTCAGACCGATCTGATGATCACGGACTATTCTTCGGTTGCCTTTGATTTTGCATATTTGAGAAAACCCATCGTATACTCCCAGTTTGACAGAGACAGCTTTTTCAGTGGCGCGCATTCCTACACAGAGGGATACTTTGACTATGAGAGAGATGGCTTCGGAGAGGTGGAGCATACACTGGACGGAACTGTGGACCGGATCATCGAATATATGGCAGACAGTTGTCAGATGAAAGAGGAATATAGGAAACGAATGGATGAGACCTTTGCATTTAATGATCGTAACTGTTCCAAACGTGTGTATGAGAGGATCATCGAGAACAGATAGTACGGAG
>NZ_WQQD01000071.1:0-1559 GCF_018785605.1 Blautia sp. MCC270 | reverse complement strand
ACTGGTACCTCGCTTGTACCGGGCTTTCCATTCCCGGCTCCCGCTCTCCTTACGTGTCCCCACAGTTCTGTCATACTGCAGTACAGGAATATCAACCTGTTGTCCATCGGCTACGGCTCTCGCCCTCACCTTAGGTCCCGACTCACCCAGGGCAGATCAGCTTTACCCTGGAAACCTTGGATATTCGGCCTAGAGGATTCCCACCTCTATCTCGCTACTCATTCCGGCATTCTCTCTTCCATGCAGTCCACAGCTCCTTCCGGTACTGCTTCTTCCCGCATGCAATGCTCCTCTACCAATCTATTACTAGATTCCTTAGTTTCGGTGGCGCGTTTCAGCCCCGGACATTTTCGGCGCAGGACCTCTCGACCAGTGAGCTATTACGCACTCTTTGAATGTATGGCTGCTTCTGAGCCAACATCCTGGTTGTCTTCGAAATCCCACATCCTTTTCCACTTAACGCGCACTTTGGGACCTTAACTGTAGGTCTGGGCTCTTTCCCTTTTGACCGCCCAACTTATCTCGTGCAGTCTGACTCCCGGTGATATCTACACGGCATTCGGAGTTTGATATTCTTCGGTAGGCTTTGACGCCCCCTAGGAAATTCAGTGCTCTACCTCCGCAAGACTCACACCGAGGCTAGCCCTAAAGCTATTTCGAGGAGAACCAGCTATCTCCGGGTTCGATTGGAATTTCTCCCCTATCCACACCTCATCCCCACCCTTTTCAACGGATGTGGGTTCGGTCCTCCACTACCTCTTACGGCAGCTTCAACCTGGACATGGATAGATCACCCGGTTTCGGGTCTACTCCTACTGACTCTGGCCCTATTAAGACTTGGTTTCCCTACGGCTCCACACCTGAAGTGCTTAACCTTGCCAGTAAGCGTAACTCGCCGGACCGTTCTACAAAAAGTACGCGGTCGTACATATAAAGTACTTCCACAGCTTGTAGACACAGGGTTTCAGGTTCTCTTTCACTCCCCTCCCGGGGTCCTTTTCACCTTTCCTTCACAGTACTATGCGCTATCGGTCACTAAGTAGTATTTAGCCTTAGGGGGTGGTCCCCCTTACTTCCCACAAGGTTCCTCGTGTCTCGTGGTACTCCGGATCCTGCTCAGTCAGCTCTGCTTTCACGTACGGGGCTTTCACCCTCTCCGGCCGGCTTTCCCAAAACCGTTCTGTTAACTTCGCTGAATCTTAAATGCAGTCCATGACCCCGGCATGCACGCACACCGGTTTAGGCTCCTCCGCGTTCGCTCGCCGCTACTTACGGAATCGATGTTTCTTTCTTTTCCTCCGGGTACTTAGATGTTTCAGTTCCCCGGGTTCCCTTCCATACGTTATGGATTGGCGTATGGATGCATGAGGTCTGCTCATGCGGGTTTCCCCATTCAGACATCTCCGGATCACGGGATATTTGCTCCTCCCCGAAGCTTTTCGCAGCTTATCACGTCTTTCATCGGCTCTTAGTGCCAAGGCATCCGCCCTGTGCCCTTATTGCTTGACCTTTCGCTTCATCACCCTAGCGTAGGTGATGCGGTCTCTTGATTCTCGTGT
>NZ_WQQD01000070.1:0-230 GCF_018785605.1 Blautia sp. MCC270 | reverse complement strand
ACCCCATGGAGCTTTACTCCAGTTTGGCACTGGGGTCCGGTGTTGCATGTACAGGATAGGTGGGAGGCTGAGAAACGGTAACGTCAGTTGCCGCGGAGCCGCTGTTGGGATACCACCCTTGTGATATTGGGCTTCTAACCAGCCGCCGTAAACCGGCGGTGGGACAATGCCAGGCGGGGAGTTTGACTGGGGCGGTCGCCTCCGAAAGGGTATCGGAGGCGCCCAAAGGT
>NZ_WQQD01000069.1:0-567 GCF_018785605.1 Blautia sp. MCC270 | reverse complement strand
TACCGTTTCTCAGCCTCCCACCTATCCTGTACATGCAACACCGGACCCCAGTGCCAAACTGGAGTAAAGCTCCATGGGGTCTTTCCGTCCTGGCGCGGGTAGCCAGCATCTTCACTGGCACTTCAATTTCACCGGATGTATTGCCGAGACAGCGCTCAAATCATTACGCCTTTCGTGCGGGTCGGAACTTACCCGACAAGGAATTTCGCTACCTTAGGACCGTTATAGTTACGGCCGCCGTTTACTGGGGCTTAAATTCAAAGCTTCGACTTACGTCTAACCTCTCCTCTTAACCTTCCAGCACCGGGCAGGCGTCAGCCCATATACCTCACCTTTCGGTTTCGCATAGACCTGTGTTTTTGCTAAACAGTTGCTTGAGCCTATTCTCTGCGGCCTGCTCTCGCAGGCACCCCTTCTCCCTAAGTTACGGGGCCATTTTGCCGAGTTCCTTGGCAATACTTCTTCCGCCGGCCTTAGGATTCTCTCCTCATCCACCTGTGTCGGTTTACGGTACGGGTACAATATGAACGATAGCGGCTTTTCTTGACGCATGGCTCACGGGCTTCG
>NZ_WQQD01000068.1:0-2925 GCF_018785605.1 Blautia sp. MCC270 | reverse complement strand
ACTGGTAATATTCCGCGAGGTGTTTTTTGTGAGCGAAGGTCACAGAAAATTTCCAATTGTGATATAGAAAAAAATATGATACACTAACATCATGGCTTTCTACAGCAGTTCAAAGAATTAGTCCATCAGGGGCTGATGCATTAATTCTTTGAACTGTGAGATAACAGACCAGGAGGAGAGAAAAGAATGGGCAAAATTGCCATTGTAACAGACAGCAACAGCGGTATCACACAGGCACAGGCAGAAGAGCTTGGCGTTTATGTGATACCGATGCCGTTTTATATTAATGAAAAAATGTATCTTGAAGGTGTAACTCTCACACAGGAAGAGTTTTATGAGAAGCTTAAGAAGGATGAACCGATCTCCACATCTCAGCCAAGTCCGGCTGATCTCTGTGATCTGTGGGACAAGCTTCTGAGAGATTATGAGGAAATCGTTCATATTCCGATGTCAAGCGGATTGAGTGCATCCTGTTCTACTGCAATGGGACTTGCTATTGATTATAATGGTCGTGTTCAGGTAGTGGATAATCAGCGGATTTCCGTAACACAGAGACAGTCTGTAATGGATGCTAAGATGCTTGCCGAGGCAGGAAAAAGTGCCGCAGAGATCAAGAAGATCCTTACGGATCAGAAACTCGATTCCAGTATTTATATCACACTTGACACCCTGAAATATCTGAAAAAAGGTGGCAGGATCACACCGGCAGCAGCAGCCATCGGAACGGTTCTGAACCTGAAGCCTGTACTTCAGATCCAGGGAGAGAAGCTGGATGCCTACGCCAAGGTCCGTGGCAAGAAGCAGGCCAAACGTGCCATGCTGAAGGCAATGAAGAATGATTGGGAAACACGTTTTAAGGAATACGCATCCGACGGTGAGATGTGTCTTCAGGCTGCTTATACAGGAAATCTGGAAGAAGCAGAAGAATTTAAAAGAGAGATCCAGGAGGTATTTCCGGGAATGGAGATACATATGGATCCACTTTCTTTAAGTGTTGCCTGCCATATCGGTTATGGTGCCCTTGCAGTCGCATGTTCAAGAAAAGTGACGTTATAAGCATAAAATACAGAAACAAAGATATGAGGAGTTTGAAACATGAAGAAGATTATGGAACAGATGGCGGAAGAACTTTCCGCAGCATTTGAAAAAGCAGGTTATGATCCGTCCTACGGAAAAGTTACTGTTTCCAACAGACCGGACTTATGTGAGTATCAGTGTAACGGTGCTATGGCAGGAGCCAAAGCATATCACAAGGCACCGTTTATGATCGCTGATGATGTGGTAGCACAGCTGTCAGACAGCCGGATCTTTTCCAGAGCAGAAGTTGTAAAGCCTGGATTTATCAACCTGGATGTGAAACCGGAATTTGTTGCAGAATACATGAATAAGATGGCAGAGGACGAGAAGCTTTCTGTTGAGACTGCCAAGAATCCGAAGACGATCATTATCGACTATGGCGGACCAAACGTTGCCAAGCCGCTTCACGTAGGACATCTCCGTTCTGCGATCATCGGTGAGAGCATCAAGCGTATCGGACGTTTTGTAGGACATAAGGTGATCGGTGATGTACATCTTGGAGACTGGGGCCTTCAGATGGGACTGATCATCACCGAGCTGAAACACCGGAAACCGGAGCTGGTATATTTTGATGACAGCTTTACCGGTGAATATCCGGCAGAAGCACCGTTTACCATCAGCGAGCTGGAAGAGATCTATCCATGTGCCAGTGGGAAGTCCAAAGAGGATGAGGCTTACCGTAATGAGGCATTGGAGGCAACCCACCTTCTTCAGCAGGGTAAACCCGGATACATGGCTCTCTGGAACCACATCATGAATGTATCTGTAACTGATCTGAAGAGAAACTATGCGAATTTGAACGTAGATTTTGACCTCTGGAAAAAAGAATCCGATGCACAGCCATACATCCCGGATATGGTAGAGGATATGAGGAAGCGAGGATTTGCCTATGAGGATCAGGGCGCTCTTGTTGTAGATGTAAAAGAAGAGAGTGATACCAAGGAGATTCCTCCATGTATGCTTCTGAAATCAGACGGAGCTTCTCTCTATACGACCACAGACCTTGCTACTATCGTAGAGCGTATGAAACTCTTTCAGCCGGATGAGATCCTTTATGTTGTTGACAAGCGTCAGGAGCTGCATTTTATCCAGGTATTCCGCTGCGCAAGAAAAACCGGTCTTGTAAATCCGGAAACCAAGCTTTCCTTCCTTGGTTTCGGTACCATGAATGGAAAAGACGGTAAACCGTTTAAGACAAGAGAAGGCGGTGTTATGCGTCTGGAGAACCTGATCGCAGACATTGATGAGGAAATGTATCGCAAGATCGTGGAGAATCGCAGTGTAAAAGATAAAGATGCAAAGGATACTGCCAAGATCGTAGGACTTTCCGCGATCAAATACGGAGATCTTTCTAACCAGGCGACCAAGGATTACATCTTTGATGTTGACCGCTTTACATCCTTTGAGGGAAATACAGGTCCGTATATCCTTTATACTATCGTTCGTATTAAGTCAATCCTGAACCGTTATGTACAGGAGGGAGGAGATTTAAGTACAGGTAAGATCCTTCCGGCAGTCAATGCCAGTGAGAAGAACCTGATGCTTCAGCTTTCCGGCTTTGCAGCAATGGTTGAGAACGCTTTTGAAGAAAAAGCACCACATAAGATCTGTGCATATATCTATGAGGTATCCAATGCATTTAACAGCTTTTACCATGAGACCAAGATCTTAAGCGAAGAGGATCAGGCACAGAAGGAATCCTTCCTTCAGCTGCTCCAGCTTACAAGAAGAGTACTTGAAACAAGCATCGATCTTCTTGGATTCTCTGCACCGGATCGTATGTAAGGTATAGTTTTACGGATACAAACACTATGAATGATGACGGCCCGCCGGATAAAGGGACATTTT
>NZ_WQQD01000067.1:27194-29335 GCF_018785605.1 Blautia sp. MCC270 | reverse complement strand
CTTCTGTGCTTATCCATAAAGATTCCCTGGCTTTCATAAAAAATTTCCTGCAGATAATCATTCATTTCATCTACCTGGATTACAAATGTAAAACGAATATCCTTCTTTTTTTCTTCTCTGCTCATCTCATTGATCCAGAACTCTGCAAATTTATCATTTAACAACAAAACATCATTTCTATCCATATCTGTAATATCTATAAGCGCCCAGATATTCACCTGATTATTTCTATTTTTCTTGAAAAAACTTACTTTTCCTTTTTCGTCCAGTTCATATTCTGACTTTTTTTGGTACTGGTTATGTAAAAGCCCTTTGTGAACCTCCCACGACTGAAGTCGCGTGCTTCCAGACGCTTTAGGCGTCAGACTGAATATCGGCGGATACGCCTATAACTTAGGTGCGCAGTTATGCGCATTTCCCATGCCGGATATGGCTGGTTCCCACATTACAGGTAGTCCGCTGTATATCTGCCTGTATCTATTCTACTTTTAAGAGTTCCATTTCTGAATGGAGTTTTCTCAGATCTGCATAGACACATGAGGTTCTACGCTTTACAGGAGGGACTTTTGCCTCCAGTAAAGACCTTTCCGTTGCCGGAATGGGTTTTAAAAGTTCTCTGATAAAATATCTCGCTCCTATATTACAGGCTGCTGACAGGTCACAATTATATCGTTTTCCTGTCTGGAAAGTACAGAGGCTGTGATTTTCCCAATCACGTGTTACCGCTCCGGAACCATCATAAGCCAGTCTGCTGGTATTCCATGCGCAGATCCTGGATACCCGCATCCCTTTCCTGTGTGCCTGATGTCCACAGCGCCTCTGTATATCCCGCTTTCTCCACAGGTGCAGTTTCTGTTTTTTCTTTCCCGATATCTTCCCCTGCATCTCCAGATACTCGAACACGATCACATCTGCATGGTTTTCTTCCGCATATCTTACAATCGCACCTGCAGTCTTTTTTCCAAGTTCCGTGTTCAGACGTTTCGTATATGCCCATCTTCCCTGTGTCTGCGCAGAGCCATGTTCCCTCTGGGATCTGCGGATCCGTCCCAGTGTGCGGTACATCCGGTCTTTTTCACTGGGATGATCTATGAATCTTCTTCCCAGGACAGTTCCGTCTGCCCGCATGATGGTACAGACTGCATCGGTATTGATCCCTAAGTCCACGCTGCAGATAACCTGTTCTTTCACAGGTTTTTTGGTAAGTGTTACTTCTTCTGTATAGGAAAAACGCAAAAAGTACTTCCGGTGTCTCTTTTCCAGAGTCGGGGCAGATGCCTTTTTCCCTGACCAGTATCTTCTCAGATGTTCCATATCTGTATGCTCCAGACGTACACAGGACCATTTCCAGTCATGACCGTCATAGAGTTTCAGGTATGCTTCGTCTTTCCCTTCCACTCCTTCACGGTACATGACATCACGGTAGAAAACCGGCATGGCGTGATTTTCATATACAAGCTTTGGTTTCCCGCTCTTTCCGTCTGTCTTTTCCCATAGATCCAGCCGTGTTTTATAAGAGGATACTGTCCCCAGTGCATGCTGGATGGCAGATCTGCGCAGATAGGAAGGCATCTTTGGGAACCGGATATCAAAATCAAAACAGGCATGATTTTTCTTCGTAGTATGTACCAGATGTTCTGCAGCATTAAAACGCCTCTTTGCATCCGGGATTTCTGCTAATTCTTCCCATACCTGCACATAAATTCCAATCAGATAGCTGACAGCAGCACGATAAATCTCCAGTGTCTGGCGGATCGGGATATTCTGTTTTCGTAATTCTACACCATAACTGGATATTATCTGCATTTTTATTTCTCCCTGATAACTCTTTTCTCAGATTCTGTTGTTTTTTCTACTATCCATGGCTATATTTTAGCACATATAGTGCCATAAGTAAACATGTGTTCTTTCTTTGGGTAAAAAATTTGCGCGTCTAACTCATCACTAAAATAACGAGAATGCGACGCGCAGTTATTCAATCGCATCATTCCCACTGCTATTCGTCCAACATTTCCAACAGGAATATACTGCTGCTAAAAAAACATCTGTCAAAAGCAACATTTAAAACAGAAAACACCCTCTGATTCCGGAAAGCCATTTTCGATTTTTTCTCATCATCCCATAAACATATAGAGGATTTT
>NZ_WQQD01000067.1:0-27058 GCF_018785605.1 Blautia sp. MCC270 | reverse complement strand
CATCCAGTCAATGCCAAATATCCCAAACCGGCTATTCCAAATGTGAATCCATCATCTTCAAAAATCCAACGATATGACAAGAATAAAATACAAAATAATAAAATTTTTTCAGGTATCTTTTTTCTTTTCCTTCGGTCTATTCTAATCCCCCCTAATTATTAAATACATACCGTTTTGTATTGGTGAGAATACCTTTCCCACCAATACGTTTCTCATATATTTTATATGCCAAAATTATACGTAAAGCCAATATAACTTTCCTAAATACTCATAACACTTCATATACCGCATTCCTTTTCCTGGAGTATACTCACCTCCCCCGCCAATAACTCTCCCATACTTTCGTATTACAATATTAGAATTAACCTTCCTATTACTCCAATAATTTCTAGAATAAGAAATTATTTGCTTTCCTGTTAATTGCCTCATTTTTTCATTTTTTTCTTCATTAACTGCCCTTCGTAGCGGTAATGCCTCTGCGAATGAAAGGTTCATATTTGAAATTCTTCGATTTGCGTCATGGTAATCTTTTCTCATATATTTCAAATATCCTTTTTGATTTTGCTTTGGTACTATAATATTATCTACAGCACTCCAAATTAATGATATTCCCGCACTTACCGCACCATTTATAACCGCGCTTGTAAAATCTCTATTTTCATAATAATCACTTGCAAACGAAGTAACACCACTTACAACTGCACCTGTTGTCGAACCACCAATTCCCAAAAATCCCATAGCGGTTCCAAGTCCTGCGGAAGCGGCAGTGATCCAGTTTATCTCTGACAGATTTTTCCCCTCAAAAATCATCTGACATCCAACTGAAAGTCCCATTCCAGCGACAAAACTTGCTGCTGCAACCATCCATGCATTTCCATCCTGATCTGCACGTACCAGTGGATTATCGTCACAGTAGGCAAATAAATTTCGATTATGTAATGTCTCCATAGATGCTTTTTCACTTTTAAAGTTATCCGCACTGATAAATCTCCGGATCTCCGGATCATAATACCGGTTCTTCAGATAGTACATTCCGGTTTCTTCATCGTAGTAGTAGCCTCTGTAGCGGAACGGGTTGATTTTTCCAATAGTGCCGGCTTTGCTGCCGGTGATGCTCAGGATTTTTCCCCAGCTGTTATACTTGTATTCTACTACAGTCTCTCCGGTGTCGTCAATCAGTGCAATGACATCATTCTGGAGATTTCTTACGTAAAAATAGTCTTTTCCTGACACTCGCATTGAAACAGGATTTGCTGCGGAATCATAGTAATACCAGATTCGGCGTCCCTCACCTTTTTCTGTTACCAGAAGATCTCCTGCCATGCAGTATTCGGTTGTTACATTGTCAACGGTTTTCTTTACTCGATTTCCGGCATGGTCATAATAGTATCGGATCTTTTTCCCGTTATTGACAGACTCCAGCTTTCTTCCCTGTGTCCAGGTAAATGTAGTATTTCCTTTTTTGGTCATATTTCCAATTGAATCATACTGCATGACTACGCCATTCCACTTCATCAGTTTATCCCGCCATACCTGTCCGAAGGTTCCGGTTTCTGTTGCAGATGGTTTTGTTGGAAGCGTTCCTGTTGTATATGGATACTCACATACTTTTACAAGATTTCCACCCAGATCATACTCATAGGTGAATGTCTTCTTCTGCGTCTGGCTGTTTTCCCGGATCAAACGGTTCAGCTCATCGTATACATAGGATTCTTTTACTGTGCTGGAACCTTTTGTATCTGTGATCGCCGTGATATTTCCGTTTGCATCATAAGTATAACTCAGGGTTCTGGAACCTACCGTTATTTTTCTTGGAAGTGTACCGACCTGTTTATCCGGAGAATAATATCCATATGTCAGAGTTAAAGGATTTGTGGTATTCCACTCTGTTTTTGCAACTCTTCCACAGGAATCATAAGTAACGGTTCTCTCTTTTCCGCTCATGATCTTTGTTTTTGTTTCTCTGCTGTCTTTATCATAGCTGTAATTTGTTTTTGTTCCATATTCATCAGAATATACGCGAAGCTCTGTCATGTTATTATTTGCATCATAGAAATACTGGTATCTCTGTCCGGATTCATCTGTAACACGCATCAGCCTGTCCAGAAAATCATATTCCAGATCATAGGTTTTTCCAGCCAGATATGCCTGTACTTTTGCAAGATTTCCGCTTCGGTCATACACATAATGATTCATTCTCTTTTCTGCGGACGCACTGGCACTGTGATAATAGCTCATCTGGATACGATCCATACTGTCATACTCGTAGCGGATATAATCTCCATTGCTGTAAATAGTTTTTGCAAGATTTCCGTTTTTCTCTTCATATTCATATCTGACAAGTTCATGAGAATATTCTGCATCCGTTTCTTTTTTATCAATAGAAGCTCGCAGCATATTTCCAAATGCATCATAGGTAAATCCGTAGGCAAATCCATTATGGCTGATGGACGCAAGTCTGTCATTTTTGTAGGTATACGCATTGGTCACTGTTTTCTGTACATTTCCAATTGTTACTTTCTGGCTTACTGCACTGAGACGCTGTGCGGCATCGTATCTGTAGGAAATCTTATTTCCTCTTCCATCTGTAAGTGATTTCAGCAGATCTGTAGTTTCATCCCACTCATAGGATACGGTATTTCCCTCTGTATCCGTAACGCCTGCTACATGATTTTTCTTCTCTGTGAATTTACGGGCCACCCAGGTACCTTTTGTTTCTGTAGTATCTGCTGCGGAAATACAACCGCTTTCTACAATGTTTCCTTTTGTGTCATATTTCAGACGGTATCTGACTCTTTCGGCAGAAGTTGCGGTTCGCAGACGACGTTTTGCATCATACTCATACTTAAAATTATTTCCTTTTGGGTCTGTGATCCCGGTTACATCACCAGTCGCATTGTACTCAAATTTCTGCCGATTCTTCTGAGCATCTGTAACAGAAATGAGATTATTTTCTGCATCATAAGTATATGTCTGTCCGAACTCCTCCCGGAATAACGCAATGCCATCTACAAACGCATGATTGGCATTATGGCAGTATGTATACGCTACCTGAATACTTGCATAATCATTTTTTGCCACGTACACATCACTCAGGAACTGCCAGTCCAGAATATCCGGACTGAAATTACTGTAGTGTGTATCTTTTGTCTTTCCATCTGCAGATATAAATACAACTTCCACACCAAACCTGCGACCTTTATCCACAGAAGATTCCGGAAGTGTTGTTCCGAATCCCCAGGCATTCACCATGTAGGTATCGCCTTTTTTTCCTGTGAGATCCAGTTTTTTGACCAGACGTTTTTCACTTTCATAATCTCCAACAAATTTGAAAATATGATTGTCAAGTCCCGGAACCCTTTCATTTACTTTGGCCGTTGCTTTACGGTCTGTTACCGGAGCTTTGGATATCGTAAGAGCTGTATTTAGGATATAAGCAAACTTTTTTTCTTCTGTATTTTCAGGCATAAACGCATACCATACTTCTCCGTTATTCTTTGTAACTGTTCCCCGTATACGGATTCTTTTATCTTTGGGAAGTGTTACCAGCCCACTGACTGTAGATGGAGTCGTATAGCAGTTCACCGGTGCATATGTGTAACCATACGGCGTGTTTGTTGCCAGTCTTACTACAGAATCTGCGGAAATATAGCCATAATATCTTTTTCCGTCAATATCCAGTCCTGCTTCATACCACTTGTTTCCACTGGAATCTTTTACAGATGAGCGTAATGCCAGACAGGTATTTTTTTCAATCCCTTCCTGTACCGGTATAGCTGATGCAGATGGGGCGGAGCGGAGAATGGCATTCTCAACTGCAGTACATGCGGAATTGCTGGCGCTTCCTCCCGGCATATAAATACACAGAGACTCTGATCTGACATATCCTTTCTGCCCGTTTCTTGTTTTCACATAGTACCAGAGATTTCCACTGGAATCTTTCAGAAATGCATTTGCCACCACACATTCATTCTTGAAGATACTTGTGATCTTTGTTTCTGCAGACACTTTTGGTGTTGTATAAACATCCGCAAAATCTGTGATCACCATCATTGCATATCTGACAGGAACATATACGCTGGTTCCCACTGTTGTCAGTTCATCTGCAAGCGTGGTTCCCGAGCCGGTAAAACCCTGTGTACTCCCAAAGTAAAAATCTCCATTATCTATCAGATTACAGCGGTTTGCAGTTGTTCCGCACTCCAGCTGTGCCATGTCTCCATAAACCGTTCCTTTTACTCGATACATGTATAAGAATACTCTTACTTTTGTATCAGCCGCATCTTCCGGTACCTTGAATGTTGCCTTCTGACGTATAAACCCACCGGTACTTTTTTTGATTCCTTCACTTACCGCATAAACATTTTTTCCATCTTTATCATGATACTCAACTCGTGCAAGACATCTTCCATTTTCCCCAATCTCACTTATGACAGCTTTCATATACATAGAGAATGTATAGGTCGCACCTTTTCTCAGCGAAACTTCCTGATACCAGCTGCAGAACTGATTACTTACCTCGCTGGTAAGCTGAAGGGATCTTGTCCCTGTTTTTACATTCTGACTGTCGGTATTGACCGATGCTTTGATATTTTTTTCATCGGATACATAGGATTTCCAGCCAAGTGTCTTTGCCTGAATGATCGGATCCTTCAGCAGCTGGATGATATTTGACTGAAGTTTTGTTTCATTCTGCAGACGGTTGGTGTAATTTTTATCCTTGCTGTATCTTGCACTTGCCGCATGGCCAAATCCATCATGCACATGCAGAAGGTTTCCTGAATTGTCAAATCGTAAGATCTCACTTCTGTTTTTTCGATCTGTAAATTTTGTGCTGTTGTATCCATAGGTAAGCCGCAGGCTGTTTCCTTCTTTACTTCCTCTTCCGTACTCAGTTATCTTTTTTACTCTGTAAGGATTCTGGCTGTAATAGTCGTAATGCACTTCACTTTCATCAACATTACGGATCTTCTGGAGCAGACGGGTTGTTGTATAGGTATATGTGGTCTTGGAATTATCAATATCTGTGATTGATGTAAGACATCCGTTGGTATATGCAAACGTCTTGCTTTTCTGATCTGGTCCTGTTACCTTTATCAGATGATTTGCTTTTCCTGCACTGTCCGTATCATAAGTCAGTGTTGTCATACGGCCTGCACCGTCTGCGATGGATGCAATACGCAGGTTGGTATATTTCAGGCTAAGTGTATTTCCATGTCGGTCTGAAATAGATCGTAAATATCCTGCTGTCATGAAGTTCAGGCAGTTTTCTTCTTTATCTTTGATCACATAGGCAATATCGGAATCTCCGGTTTTCAGTATCAGTTCCAGATCCAGGCCGGTTTCCTCTTTCCATTTCTTTTTTGTACTGTCATATACAAAATAGTGGACTGTACCATCTCCATCTGTATGTTTATAATACTCCGTTCCTGCAATAGTGACTTTCCGGATCGTCTGATGATAATTCAGACGGACTCCATATCCGTAACCGATATCGATGTCTTTATCATTGCTGTTGTATACCTGTGTCAGCCCCATCGGCATCAGTGAGCCGCCTGTTTCCATTGTATTATGCTGCATGATCACATTTCCGTTGTAGTCATTCACGTACACGGTGCCTGCACGTCCTGCTTCCTGGCTGTGATATGTCCAGTAGTCCTCAAGGCCGGAGTAGTTTACGTAGGAAATGTCGATTCTCGGACGCATATCTTTATAATCGCTGTGACAATCTGACGAAAGATACTCTGTATATCCTGAGAGTTCAGAGCAGTCTCTGAGCAACACACCATAATTATACCCATTCTGATACCAGTCTTTCACAAGCCGTGTGATATCAAGGCTGATATATTTCTGTTCATCTCCGGTAAACTTACATATATCTTCAACTGTTTCCGAATACATAGGTTTATTAAACCATGTAATATCGGCAGAATCCCAGTCCTGAAGCACACGATGAACCTGAAGCGTTCTTTCTTTTTTATCTTCCGCAAGAGACACCATTACCAAACGAGCGCTAACTACCATATCTCCTGTTTTAATAATCGGTAATTTAAATTTCAGATAACTTCTCTGAATAACATCTCCTCCTCTGGTTTTCAAAATAATGCTTTCACGAAAATTATCTTTTGCATACTGTGAATCTACATGTGCGTCATTAATCTCATCTCTACTCTTTGACGTTGTCGTAACCGGATCGACAATAACCGGATAAACTCTTTCCGGATCTTTCAGCCATTCTTCATCCGGTGTGATCCGGATCGCACAACGGTCTTTTTTTCCTTCATCCAGAAGTTCGATTCCGATATTTTCTGATCTTTTTCCTGCGGAATCTGTCATAAACGGCGCCGCAACAGCAAAAACCTCTTCCTCTGCATTATTTACAAATCTTACGCAGGAATTTCCTGCTACCGGATGAAGTTTTTTGGTATGATAGAGCCATGTAAAAGAGCCGATTGCTTCCGGTGTTTTCAGGATGATATCTTCTTTTATGTTCTTTCCTCTTACATAGAAACGACTGTCTGTTCCCGGAAGGATATCCGGATAAAGAACTGTATTCGTTCCGGTTTCTTCCGCCTTTACTTTTTCTGCGTTTTCCAGTGCCCAGCTAATCTTATATGCATCTTTGGTAACAGATACCGTCCCCTGCTTTCTGGAATGCTTACGAAATACGACTTTCCATTTGCCTTTTCTGTTGGCAAAATCCTTCTCTGCCCTCTCGCTGGCTGCGTATTCTTCTGCCATATTTTCTTCCTGATCTGCTTCTGTGTCTTCATCCATTTCCTCTGTCAGGGTATCATCCATTTCCTGCCAGATTCCCTCTTCGTCCTGATAATGGACATCATCCAGATAGATTTCTTTCGTAAAAGAATGATCCTCATTCTCAAACAGTTTGGATGCTGCGGTTCTTTCTTCTTTTATTTCCCGTCTTTTCTTATCTTCCATTATTTCTTTCCTTCTTTCTTTTCATTTTTGAGCCAGATCCATAAAGCAGTCATAACTGTTACCATTCCGCTCAGGATCTGATACCACTCTTCTTCTGAAAATGGGAGTGGATTTCTGCCTGTCAGTTCCAGGATCTGATTCGTCAGTGCGATCATAAGCACTGTCATCCGGATCAGTACATCTCTTGGAAATCTGATTTTTCGTTTGATCTTCATTTGTTTGCCACCTTCTTTCATCTCCGGTAAAGCTGGCCTTCACTTTACGCTCTGTAGTCAAAAACATATGTTTTACGCTTTATATAATATCGAACATATGTTTGTTTTTAAATTACATATATGTTATTTTTCGTAACATATATGTAGAATCGAATATTTTTATCTCCATCCCTGTGCTTCCCTGCACGCTTTATCACAGTTTCTGAACAGTCTGATAACTTCTTCTTCCGAAATATCCAGAAAACTGACGATCTGAAAAAACAGCAGGATACTCATAGCATTTTCTCCATTTTCGATTCTGGAGATCGTCATCTTGGATACATCTACGCCTTCCGCCAGTTCTTCCTGACTGTACCCGCCTTTTTTCCGACATATACGGACATATTCTCCGATCTGATATAATTTCTGCTCTTCATTCTTCATTTTCTTTTCCCCCTTATAAAGAAAAAAGCCAGGAAAACACCCCTGATATTAAAATCAGGGAAGTATTTCCTGGCTTTGAGTCTGGCTCTTACGCAATCTACAGTTGCCGGCCGGCTTCTCACTCAGTTTTTATGTGGTTTTCTTATCTCTTATGTGTTCTGTAATAAAAGATCTGCCTTCTGTATTGCTGTTCATTGCAATGTGCCAGCTGTATCTCCACCTCTTTTCTGCATCTGGGACATTTGATCCGGAGGATTCCGGAACAGTCACCTGTCAGATCGAACAATCTGCTGTTGGAGCAACTCGGGCAATGTACTCGTATTGCTTTTCTGTCGGGTGTTCTTTCTTCGATGTCCACCACTTCTCACGCTCCTCTTTTACGAATATATGTTCGTTTCTTATATTTTCCATTATACAAACTTATGTTCGCTTTTGCAATAGTAAATTTTCCCTCCGACAGCTTTCCAATCTCCCACGTTCATGCTATACTAAACCTATCTCTGTCTGCCCGTTTCAGTCATGGGGCAGACTTATTTTTTCAGGAAAGGATTTATTTATGAAGCGTATCAAAAATATCGATCTGCTCCGTGCGGGGGCGATTCTCTACATTATGCTGTATCACTGCTACGTTCTGTCCGGGCAGCCATGGCAGTCGCATACAGCCATCCACACACTTCTGACTCTTGGAGGTGAAGTAGGAGTTACACTGTTTTTCCTGTTAAGCGGATATGGGATTTATCTTTCCCTTTCTTCTTCGGAGTCGCGAGGCTGTCTCCCCGGCTGGCGGGCCTTTATGAAAAAGCGCTGCATCCGCATTATGCCCCAGTATTATGTATGTATCACGGTCCTTCTGATCTTTATGTCCACACAGATGTTCAGCAATGAGGGACTTCGGCATATCCTGGCGTATTATACTTTTACGGAGAACTTTTCCCCGGTGACTCATGGTTCCATCAATGGTGCGCTGTGGACGATGGGCGTGATCTTTCAGTTTTATCTGATCGCCCCGTTCCTTTACAAGGCAGTCCGGAAAAACTGGCTCGTCTCTGCCATTGTGTCCATTGTTTTCACTGTTATCTGCCGGTTCGCAGTCGTCCGTTATCTCCACGCTTCCGGTGTTTCAGATACCTCTGTATATTTTGTATACGAGCGTCAGGTATTCTCTGCGTTGGATAATTTCGTGCTGGGAATGGCTGCTGCCGCTTTCTGGAAACAGACCGGAAATCGTATGCAGGATTACCGGCTGAAGCTTGGACTTCCGGTTTCTATTGCAAGCACCGCACTGATCCTGGTATGGATCTTTTATTATCACAGTCACGGGCTTTATGGCACTGCTCCCTCCGGTTATCCGGCACATTCCATCCTGGCGATCCTGTTCAGTATACTGCTTGTGGGATTCTCCCTCCTGCCGGAAATGGATTTCAGGTTTCTGCGTCCGCTGTACTTCGTAGCCCGGAACCAGTACGGGATCTATCTGTGGCATATGCCCATCATCATGATCCTGCAGGCCAATGCGCCATGGTTCAACACCATGAGCCAGCAGCGCTTCTGGCTGTTTTTGCCATGTATGGTGGTCATCACCTGCGTATTCGGCTATTTTGCAACCCACTTTATCGATCATCCCGCTTCTGCGAAAAAGAAAGGATAACTTCCCATGAAAGACAGAACCGCCGTTAACCACAATATCCGCAAGCATTTTAACGAACTGATCTACAACACAGCCCGTTACACAGAGATCGCATTATCCATCGTGATCATTATCGTGATCGCACTGTCCGGACTGCGTCTGATCCTTACAACTGCCGGTACCTCCATCATGGATATGGACACCAGCTTTTTTACCAGTTTCCTGTCACAGGCACTGTCCCTTGTAGTCGGTGTGGAGTTTGTAAAAATGCTCTGCCGCCATTCCGCCCAGACTGTTGTCGAGGTCCTGCTTTTTGCAACAGCAAGGCAGATGGTCGTGGAACATCTCGATCCTGTACAGACACTGATCGGGATCATCGGTATCGCCATTCTTTTTGCCGTCCGGAAATATCTGATGACGGACAGCGATGATATGACCCCGCATCAAAAGAACGCTTCAGAAGAATCCTCAAAAAAAGCTTTCTCTTCTGAGTGCAAATGAGCATAATTGCAGAAAAGCTCCAACTGTATCCCGATATTGATACGGTTGGAGCTTTTCTTATAAATTGCATTGATATAAACCCTATACGATACTATTGTCCACGTCGGACCAGTTGCATGCCACAGCGGCTATCTCCAGATAATATACCCCGCATAGATCAGGTACATACACACCATGGAAATTCCCTCTTTCCGGCTGATCCTCTGCTTTGTGGCCGCATAAATCCACACGATCAGCGAGAACACGATAAGTATGACAATATCAATAATATTTTCCCGGATCAGTGCCACCGGATTGATGGCAGATGCAACTCCGAGAACCATCAGGATATTAAAAATATTGGAGCCTACCGCATTTCCCACAGCCATATCCACTTCGTTCTTTCTGGCTGCAACCACGGAAGTCACCAGCTCCGGAAGGGAAGTTCCAATAGAAACAATGGTCAGTCCCACCAGTGTCTGGCTCATTCCAAGATCAATGGCAATGCGGCTGGCAGCATCCACCGTAAGATCTCCGCCAAAGGCAATGGCAAGTGCGCCTCCCACAATAAAGAGGATGCTCTTCGGCCAGGAAAGGATGCCGATTTCTTCTTCCAGCTCTTCCATTCCTTCCATGTCCACATTTTTTCCTGCTGCCCTGGCCTTCATGGCACTTTGGATCATTACCACAATATAGCCTGCAAAAAATCCCAGCAGGATCATTCCATCCAGATGACCAAGTCTCATTCCGATCGTATCTCCTGCTGCCAGGATCCCCAGCCCCAGAAGAAGGAGCGCACAGATCATGGAAAACGGAATATCCCTCCGGATGGTTTCCTTCTGTACCAGGATCGGTGTCAGGATGGAACAGACTCCAACAACCACCATCAGGTTAAAAATATTGGAACCTACCACATTGCTGACCGCAAGCTCATTGTTATTGACCAGTGACGCTGTAACGCTGACTGCAGTTTCCGGCAATGATGTTCCCATTGCCACAATAGTAAGGCCGATGATGATCGGCGGCACCTTCAGCCTTTTTGCGATACTGGAACTTCCTTCTACAAAGAAATCCGCACCCTTCATCAGGAACACAAAGCCGATCACAAGAAAAACTAACACAAGGATCAGCGGTGAACTGTTTACCAGATTTTCCATTTTTCTTCTCACTTTCTTTTTTTATTTCCCATAACCCGGAGATTCATTGTCGCCCGCCCTGCTGAAAAAATTTTTTCCGGCATTCTTTTGTTACATAAAAAAGACCCATGTATGCCCTGCTGCAATAAAATATAACAAAGCATACATGAGTCTCATTCTTTAAGATTTGCCAGGTTTTTCAGAAAAACCGGGTCTGTTGACAAATCACACTTACGTGCGAACTACTCCCTCATGGAATTGAAATTTTCAATTTTTTTCAATTTAACAGAATTGTTTTTAAAAGTCAACCCCTGGCCGGTGACTTTTCTTTACCGAAAGCACATATTTTATGTATCTTTATTGTTTTCCGCTTTCAGAAACAATCCCTTTCAGGATCTGTAGGACTCCGTCTTCACTGTATGACGGACATACTTCCCCGGCTGCTGCCTGCACTTCCGCTCTGGCGTTAGCTACCGCATAGCTCCTTCCCGCTTTCTGAAGCATGGCAATATCGTTGAGGTTATCTCCGAATGTACAGGTTTCCTCCGGTGAAATTCCTAACTGTTGCTGGATAAATTCGACAGCTGTACTTTTTTCGCCCTCCGGCGGAGTACTGTCCATCCATTCTTTTCCGGCAGCCGCCAGTGTTACCTTATCCCTCCATGCTGGTGTAAAATACGGTGCACAAAGCTCCTCGCACCGTTCCGGGTGATAGACAGAAAATTTCAGCACCTGTTTTCCCTGAAGAGAAGAAAGATCATCCACTTTTCTCATATCATAACCATAGGAATCCCGTAGCCACCGGAACATCCTTCCATTCTCATTCTCCGCATAGCAGCACTCCGGTGTGGCAATAAAGCAGTCACATTCCGGCATTTTTTCTTTCACCATATGATGCATGCGTTTCCAAACCTCATCCGGAAGTGTATGTACCTTCAGGATCTTATCATTCTTCCGGATCACCGTACCGCCATCTGACACAAAATACACCAGATCCTTCACCGGCTCAAACAGCTTCCACTCACTGTCATACTGCCGCCCGGAACACACCACAAAGGTGATTCCCAGCTCAGTCAGCTTCCGGATCACTGTCATATATTCCGGATTGATAGTCATGGTCCCGTCTTTTACAAGAGTTCCGTCTACGTCTGTTGCGATCAGTTTTATCATGTTGTTTTTACTCCTCTCCCATCTGAAATACCAATATCCTCTCTCTCTGATTTTTCCCTTCAAAAAGATCCTGGCAGTCGATCTCGTCCAGGAATTCCAGTTCCTCTACGGTCATCAGATATGAAATATATTCGTCAGATGGATAATAGAAAAACAGTAGCATTTCTCTTGTTTTTTCGTACCAGGATTCCCGGATGCGGCCGATGACGCTTCTCAGTATTTCCACAGAAAAGGGATTAAAAAAATAAAATCTGTCTGCGGATTCCGGTACCTGAAAAAGAGCTGCATTCTCCAGTATAAATGATGTTTTTGTCCCGGAAACAGCCCGCTGCCTGTTTTCTTCTGCGGCTTTTGTCATACGTTCATCGTACTCCACGCCTGTAGTCCGGCATCTGATCTGCCACGCCAGAAAAAAATCCACTCTGCCTTTTCCACATCCATAGTCGATCAGATGATTCTTTTTCCCCAGATATCCACAATAAGCCAGCCGTTCCAGCACCCCGTACGGCGTTGGTTCGTATGGATAACAGTACTGATCCGATCTGGAATCGTCACGACCGGTGGTTTTGATCTTCAGCAGCTTATCATATTTTACTTCATTTTGATCCATGCTTCTGTTAATCTCCGTTCGCTACATCGGGCAGCTTCGTTTTTCCTCTTTATCCATATCTCCATGGACATACCTGGCATTGAACTCCATATTGATCTCACGGATCTCTTTCTTTCCGTCAATATAATCCTGATACATATCCGCAAGTCTCGCCATACAGCCATCACAGTTCGCGGAAATATTTCCAAGAGATTCCTCCACGATCTGTTTACGTTCCTCTTTTGTTGTATCTTTGATCAGATATCCTGGCATTGTTTTTTCCTCCTGATAGGTTCACCTCTATTTCAGGTGTTTTGTGCTTTCATTGTTGTTTACTTTTTCCTGTGAAAAAAGCTGCTTGTATCAGACAAACAGCTTTACAAAAATTTTTCTTTTCTGTTTTTTTATTCTACTCTGGCCAAATGTCAGTGTCAACACAATTTTTCGCCTGTTTCCGAAACACAAAATAAAAGCCTCCGGAACAATTCCAGAGGCTTCATACGTGCGTTAGAGGATTCGAACCCCCGACCTTTTGGTCCGTAGCCAAACGCTCTATCCAGCTGAGCTAAACGCACATCTTTGTTGCTTTTCCTTTGTGATATTTCGTATCACCGCTGCAACAATATGTATGATACTCTAAGACCTATAAAATGTCAAGGGTTTTTTGAAACTTTTTTTGATTTTTTTTAAAAATATTTTTTATTGCTATTTTTGATGCAAAAGCAACAGTTTTTTAATTCCGTCTAAGTGCCTCGATCGGGCTCAGTTTCGCTGCCTTTTTCGCCGGATAGATTCCGAAGAACACACCTACTGCACAGGAGAACAGCGTAGCCGCCAGGATGGTTCCCGCACTGATCCCAGGTGTGATCGTCATTCCCATACTGCTGCTGATCACCGCACAGATCACATAGCCGCCTGCAATCCCCAGCACAATACCGATCAGCCCGCCTATGATCGTCAGGATCGCCGCCTCCGCAAGGAACTGTAACATAATGGACGAGGTTTTTGCTCCAAGAGATTTCCGGATACCAATCTCCCTGGTACGCTCTGTGACGGACACCAGCATGATGTTCATAACACCGATACCACCTACCAGAAGGGAAATTCCCGCAACAAAAGAAATAAACGCAGTCACCATGCCAAGCATCTGGTTCATGGATTTCATGACATCCTGGAAGCTCTGTACCTGGAAATATTCATCTCCGGCACACTGGTGACGTCTCTCAAGAAGATTTATGATCTTGTCTGCAACCGCCTGGGAATCCAGACTCTTATCCGCCTGAACTATGATCTGATAAAATTCTCCGCTGCTTCCGGTAAAGTCGTCCATGGCCGTATAAGGCACATTTATGGTCACCGGCATTCCATCGTAAGTATAGCTGACAAAGGCTCCGTTCTCTTTCTGTGTGGTGACTCCGCAGATGCGGAATGTCTTGGTCAGATCATAGCAGGTAATGTCCAGTGTCATTCCCACTACATCATCCGTTCCGAAAAGCCTTTTCGCATCGGCATCGGAGATCACGCAGACGTTTTTTCCCTCTTCGACCTCCTTCTGCCCGAAATAGCTTCCGTACTTCACAGAAGCATTATCCACCAGCTTGGCATCCTGGGCCTCCCCGGTCACTGTAAGATTAAAATCGCCCTTTCCGGTTACGGTCTCGCCTGTATAGGAATCTGAAACATTAACACCTTCCACGCCATCCAGCTCCCGGACTGCATCAATATCCTCCGGTTCGATCCAGACCTGGTCTGCTATGGCATCATCACTGCAGTAAACAGCGATCTGACCGCCGCCGATATCATTGATCTCACTGTTCATCTGATTCTTTGTACCCTCACCGATGGACACAATGGCGATCACGGATGCAATACCGATAATGATCCCTAACATGGTGAGAAAGGATCTTCCCTTATTAGCCATGATATTATGGATCGCCATTTTGATATATTCATAAATATTACTCATCGGCAGTCTCCCCTGTCTCTGCTGCACTGTCACTGTCCGCCGCTGCTGCCTCTGCCTTCATTCCCTCTTCCAGGGAGCCCAGATCCTCGATGACCTCATCTCCGGCTTTAATGCCATCTGTGATCTCAACAGAGTCCTCGGAACTGATTCCTGTTGTGATATCCTGCTTCGTGATCACACCATCCTTCAGCACATAACAGAAGGAACCATCCTTGCCGATATTTACCACGCCTGCCGGAAGCGTTACCACATCCTCTGCCTTTTCTGCATAGATCTTTACCTTCGCATCTACTCCCAGAAAAATATCCTTGTCCGGCTTGTCGATGCTCACTGTGGCAGAGATCAGTGTGGAGCCCTTTTCGTTAGTTGTCGCAATGTGACTGATCTTAGTCACCTTGCCGGTATATTTCCTGTCGCCGATGGTAATGTCCGCATTCTGGCCTTCCTTTACCTTATCGTAGTCATACTTGGACACATTGATATCAACGCTGACCTTATCTGTATTCTGCAGGGTAAAAAGCTCCATTCCCTGTGTTGCCGCTGCGCCCTGCTGGACTGCTGATTTGGAAATGACGCCGTTAAAATCCGCCGAAATGCCCTTCTTTCCTTCTTCTACCAGATCTTTCGCAGATTTTGCATCCAGCTCAGTAAGATTGTTGCTGACACGCATTTTTTCTTTCTCTTCTTCTGTAAGGCTGGCAGAATCCGCCTCTGCAATGGATTTCTGGGAAGCAAGGTCCGACTGCAGATCCGCCAGATCAGAGGTTGCCTGTTCGATCGCATTCTCAATGGCAGAAGTATCCACTGTACTTCCTGCAGAAGAAGCATCCGCAGATGCATGATCTGTCAGCCCCGGTGTTTCCTCTGAAGCTCCATCGGTAACAAAATCACCGGCCGCACTACTGCTGTAATCAGAATACTCCGGCATTTTTGGCTGGCTGGCCTTCTTATCCTCATAAGCTTCCTTTGCTTCCTGGCAGGTGATCTCTGCCTGACTTCTTGCTGCTTCCGCTTCATCCAGCGCCTGGGCATTCTCATCGCTCTGGTCTGCCTGCCACTGTGCAAAAGCCATCTGATACCTGGTATCTGCCTGATTATAAGCATTCTGTGCCGTTACATAATCGGAATTCAGCTGTCCCAGCTCCTGCTGGTACTGCGGAAGTGTCTCATTCTGATATGTAGTCAGCGCTTCTGAATACGCTCTCTGAGTCTCTGCATCCCTGGCAGCCTGGGCCTCTGCCTTTGCCTGGGTCTCCGCCTGGGCCTGTGCCTGCGCATCTGCCGCAGCCTGAGCCTGTACAGACGCCAGCTGTGATCTCAGGGAAGCCAGATAATTCTGCTGCTCCCTTACCTGCTGTTCCAGACTGGAAACCTTTACTTTTGCGCTGTCCTGCTTCTGCCGGGCCTCATTGGATTTATTGATGGAATTTTTGTAATCATACTGTCCAGACTGTACATTCAGCTCTGCTTTCTGATTATCCCTCTCCAGATTCTTCACTTCAAACTCTATCAGCTTCGTTCCCTTTGAAACCGTATCGCCTTCTGCGAAGGATACTCTTTTGATCTGTGCGTTCACAGGAGAATAAAAGGTCTTCTGCTCATCACTGACAACGGTTCCGGTTGCATCTACGATCTCCTCCACATCTCCTGTCTCCGCTTTGGTAACAGCAACCTGCGGAATCTGTGATCCCCTGCGGCCTGCACCTGATGCCGCATAAATACCGCCTGCCACAACAGCCACTGCTGCCACACCGATCACAATCTTTTTCCCTTTTTTCATTCTTAAGCCTCCTCGACAAATTCCTCATTGATCGTATCTGATTCAATTTTTCCATCCATGATCCGGACCACACGTCTGGCCTGAGCCGCGATCCCATTATCATGAGTGATCAGGATCAAGGTTTCTCCTGATCTGTGCATTCCCTTCAGGATTTCCATAATTTCCCTGCTGGATGCAGAGTCCAGATTTCCCGTTGGTTCATCTGCCAGGATCACCGGCGGCCTGGCTGCGATAGCTCTGGCAATAGCCACACGCTGCTGCTGTCCCCCTGACATTTCGTTTGGCTTATGGTCCATACGTTTCTCAAGTCCGACTTTTTTAAGAGATTCCACAGCAAGCTTTCTTCTTGTTTTCCGGTCGATCCCACGATAGATCAGAGGAAGCTCCACGTTTTCCAGCGCCGTAAGATTTGCAATCAGATTAAAGCCCTGAAAGATAAAACCAATCTCCTTATTTCGTACCACCGAGAGATCATTATCCTTCATTGTGGATACATCTGTTCCATTCAGATAATATTTCCCGGAGGTGGGAACATCCAGACAGCCCAGCATGTTCATAAAGGTGGATTTTCCGGAACCGGACTGTCCGATAATAGCCACAAATTCACCCTTATGGATCTCCAGGTTCACATGATCCAGCGCCCGCACCTCATTTTCTCCGGGATTGTAAACCTTGCACAGATCTACTACCCGTACCAATGCATCTTCCATAATAAAATTACTCCTTGTAAAGTAAATCAGTCCCAGGCAAGCCCCTCCTCTGCTTATTGCTTTTCGCCATTGAAACAGAGAGCTTCCCTGATCAGGTTAAAAATACAGAGCGAAGTCTGCAGGGGATACTGCTGTTTCTCGTCGGAACGCTCCAAGCCAAAACAGCAGCAGGCAGACTGCTCTGTCATTTCCGGGAAAACCCCGCTCATTGATCTGTAACGAAAAGATTACCTGAATGTCTTCAGAACTGACACACATTTATACATCTGTTTATGCATCAAGTAAAAACGCCTTATATGCCTTGTATGCCTCATATACATCTGCCTTGCTGGTAACCTCCCACGGAGCATGCATACTCAGCACTGCCACGCCACTGTCGATAACCTCCATTCCGTAAAGTGCCGCAATATAAGCGATGGTTCCGCCTCCGCCAAAATCAACCTTTCCAAGCTCTGCTGTCTGGAAAGCAACATTGTGATCATCAAAAATCCTGCGAACTCTTGCAACGTACTCTGCATTGGCATCGTTGGAACCGGATTTTCCTCTTGCTCCGGTGAACTTGTTAAGAACGATACCGCGTCCAAGATATGCTGCATTCTTTTTCTCAAAAGCCTCACCATAGGCCGGATCATAGCCGGCACTTACATCAGAAGAAAGCATGCTGGAATTACGGAGAGCTCTTCTTAATGCAAGCTCGGAATAGCAGCCCATTCCGTCCAGAAGCTCTGCCACGCTGTTCTCAAAAAATCTGGACTGCATGCCTGTGGCACCAACGCTTCCGATCTCTTCCTTATCTACAAGGAGACAGCAGCCGGTACGCTTCGGTGTCTCCTCCATCTCCAGCATTGCCGCAAGGGATGTGTAAGCGCATACACGATCATCCTGTCCATATGCTGCGATCATGCTGCGGTCAAGTCCACAGTCTCTTGCCTTTCCTGCCGGAACGATCTCCAGCTCTGCTGAAAGAAAGTCCTCTTCCTCAATACCATACTTCTCATTTAAAATCTTCAGCACATTCTGTTTTACCGCATCCTTTTTGGAATCATCCGGAAGCTCTGCAAGAGGTCTGCTGCCGATCAGGATATCCAGCATCTCACCCTCAATAACCTCTGCTGCCTTTTTCTGGAGCTGTTTTCCGGAAAGATGGATCAGAAGATCTGTGATGTAAAGTACCGGATCTTCCGCATCCTCACCAATGCTGATCTCCACAATGCTTCCGTCCTTCTTTGCAACAACACCATGCATGGCAAGAGGCAGTGTCACCCACTGGTATTTCTTTACACCACCATAATAATGGGTATCCAGATAAGCCAGATCCGTATCCTCGTACAGAGGATTCTGCTTGACATCCAGTCGCGGAGAATCGATATGTGCACAGAGAATGCTCATACCTCCGGAAAGCTCTTCCGTTCCTACATGAAACAGAGCAACGATCTTCTTCATCCCTACCGCATAAACCTTGTCACCGGCCTTGATCTTCTCGCCTTTTTCAAGCTTCGACTCAAGAGATTCATATCCGGCAGCCTCTGCTTCCTTCACGATTTCTGCAACACATTCCCGTTCCGTTTTTCCTTTATCCAAAAATTCTCTGTAAGCCTTCGCAAGCTTCTCCATTTCTGTCTCTTCTGCTTCCTTATAAGAAAGCCACGCATTTCTTCTTTCCATTTTAGTGGTCCACCTTTCTTTATAGCTTCCGGCAGCTGCCGTTTCTCATCATATTATCTGCAATCTGTCTACTATTATAGGTCAAACATTTACGAATTTCCACCGCAATTCCCATTCTTTACAAAATCTTTATGATTCGTTATAGTAGTTCTTAAGAATTGGCCCTGTATCCAAAATTTTCAGGTATCTCACACACGGAAAGCTTTCTGTTTCACCGTAGACTTTACCTGTATGCTCCAACAGGGCAAAGGAGGAAACAACATGCAAGCATCTGCTCAGCTAAAAGAGCTTCTTCACAGCATCAACCGCAAAAGCTATCCTGCATACAAGTCTCTGCGGGGTGCATACCAGTTTGACCGTTATATTTTGTCCATTGACCACGTGCAGGGGGATCCTTTTGCCTCTCCCTCTCACATCAGTGTGAAGCTTTCCCACCGAGACACCGGATTTCCGGCAGAATATTATAAGGATTCCCTGACCCGCATCACACTGGGAGACTTTCTGAACCGCCAGTTTGAACAGCAGGTAAACCGTTATACCTTCCGTGCAAAAGGCTCCGGAAAAAGCGGCCTGATCTCAGTAAGCCACTGTGGTCAGGAGGTTCTTGCACGTACCGCCTGTGAAATAACGGAAAAAGGCATCACTGCCCGTTTTTTCATCGGTTTCCCGGCCAATGGCAGAACCATCAACTCTCCCGAACTGGAAAAAATCCTCTTCGATTTTCTTCCGGTCTGTATTCACAAGGCATTTTTTTACCGGAATCTTGACCCGGAAGCGCTGAGAAAAGCCATCTGCCTTGCCGAAGATCAGGCATTTATCCGTCAGGAGCTGAAAAAACGTTCTCTGGCTGCCTTTGTCAGTGACGGCGCTATCCTCCCCAGGGAAAGCGGCATTTCTTCACGCCCGATGAAAAACTCTATTCCTTTTGTTTCTCCGGAAAGCCTGAGAGTTTCCATGGAGCTGCCCCACAGAGGAACCATCACAGGCATGGGCATTCCCTGCGGCATCACCTTGATCGTAGGTGGCGGCTACCATGGCAAATCCACCTTACTTAACGCACTGGAGCTGGGAATTTACGATCACATTTCCGGCGATGGCCGGGAATATGTCATTACCGATTCTTCTGCTCAGAAGCTTCGCTCTGAGGACGGCCGTTTTATCAAAGATGTGGACATTTCTCTTTTTATCAACGATCTTCCAAATAAAAAAGACACCCTCTGCTTTTCTACAGAGGATGCCAGCGGCAGCACTTCACAGGCTGCCGGTATCGTGGAGAGTATGGAGGCCGGAAGTAAAGTCTTTCTCCTTGACGAGGATACCTCTGCCACCAACTTTATGGTCCGTGATTCCTTCATGCAGCGGGTGATCTGCCGGGAAAAGGAGCCCATCACTCCATTTCTGGAACGTGCCCGGGATCTCTATGAAAAGGCAGGGATCTCCACTATCCTGGTTGCCGGAAGCTCCGGAGCTTTTTTCCATATTGCGGATACTGTGATCCAGATGGATAATTATCATCCGGTGGACATCACAGCAGTCACCAAAAAGCTCTGTCAGGAATATCCTCTCTCAGACATTGAGGCCCCTGCATTCCGCCTTCCGGGAAGCCATCGCATCATGACCAAGGCCAAAGTGACTCCATCCCGCCACAGCCGTCCCGGACAGCCGGAAAGACTGAAAACCAAGGTTCACGGCAAAGATGGCTTTTCTCTTGGAAAAACCGAAGTGGATCTCCGCTATGTGGAGCAGCTGATCGACTCCGAGCAAACTGCATCCCTGGCGTTGCTTCTGAAATATGCCTGCGAACATCTCATTGACGGAAAACGTTCTCTGCCGGAGATCATCACTTATCTGGATACTCAGCTGAAAAGGCAGGGATTGTCCTTCTTCTCGGAAGGCTCTTATATTCCATGCGGTTATGCCATGCCCAGGATCCAGGAAATATATTCCTGCTTTAACCGCTATCGCAGGCCGTAGCTGTGCCTGAAGCTGTATATCCAATAAATCTCAGACAACAAAAAAACGCTGCCGATAAACATTGGAAATCTTTATCTCCTCTGTCATTCGGCAGTTTTTTTCTGCAATGCAAAACCACCGTCCTGTCGGCTCTGTCTTGCCAATGGAACGGTGGTTTATCTTCATACATATTTTAGGGAAAGGAAAGAGTTTTTCTTAAGAGCTTCTGTTCTCTTAAGATGTTTATATCATACAGGATAAATGTGAGAGAAATTTGTACAATTTCTAATAAATTTATAAAATTTATTAACGAAGTCTAATCATTTTCCAAAATAATCCTGCTGATCATTATTTACCATGGTCTTCCGGAAAAAACCGAAATATTACAGCCGTTTCTTTCGCTTTTTAGTCGTGTCTCTGCTCTTTGTTATCATATGTCTCACAGAATCTGGCAGCAAAAGCCGGCGGCTCCTGATGCGCATACAAATGAGAAATGTCTCCAAAAGAGCTCATACGGAAGGACGCGATCCCTTTTCGCCTCTCCTCTGTAACAATGGTGCTCACCGATGACGGCGCCGCACAGAAATTCTGCAGCATCACCAGCGGAGAGATACTGAGAAGATAGCTGATGAGTACACAGCTTACACCGAAATGGCAGAAAAACACAAGCGTATCTTCATTGGCTTTTTCTGCTCTGTAATAATGTCCTTCCCGCACATATCCATGCTCTGCCAGAACTTTATCAAAATTCTGTGTGACCCAGTCATACTCTTCTTTCATTTTTCCCTCTCGCAGGATGTCATTATCCCACCAGCGGTCAAAGCTGTAGAAATTTTCGATCTTCGTCCAGTCCTGGGGAAGCCAGTCCCAGGGAATGATCTTTTCCCCATGAAGATCCGGTCTTCTGATCTTTACGTCGAATTCTCTCAGCCACTTGCATTCTGTAGCTGTTCTTCCGTTTTTCTTCAGTGTGCAGGATGCGGTATCCTTTGCTCTTCCAAGCGGAGAAACATAAAAATCCCTGACATCAAGAGCTGCGATCTTTTCAGAAAGAAATTCCGCTTCCTTCCAGCCCTTTTCGGTCAGGGAATCTATTGTGTAATCCGGGTCTCCATGTCGTATAAAAAGTAATTTCATCTTTTGGTATCCTCCATTTCATAACCTGGATTTCCATTATATTCTTATTTTTTCAGTTGTCAATTCCTGATAGCTTCTGCTGCAGGGATCAAACCTGATCCGCGGTTTCTCCCTGGAGCACAGCCTGCTGCTCCCTCAGCTCATAAACTGCCTTTTTCAATGCCAGAAAGCTCTCCTCACTGATTATGTGCTCGATCCTGCAGGCATCATGAATCGCTGTTTTTTCCTGGACTCCCAGTATCATCAGCCAGGAAGAGATCAGCTGATGACGTTCATATACCTTATCGGCAATCTTATGTCCGTCCTCTGTCAGACGGATATCTCCGTTGTCGGCTACTGTGATGAGATTTTTCTGGCGAAGATTCTTCATGGCAACACTGACACTCGGTTTCTTAAAGCCCATCTCTGCCGCGATATCCACAGCTCTTACAAGAGAGCTCCTGTTTCCAAGGATCAGGATCGTTTCCAAATAATCTTCAGATGATTCATTTGATCTCACGTTATTTACACCTCCCTCGGTTTGTTAAAACTAACCAAGTTAATCATAACATACTTTAGGAGAATGAGCAACGGTTTTTAATGCTTTCTGTTTAGTTCTGCCTCAATTGCCAGAAGGCACTGGCTGGAACATATCTGCAGAATTCTGGAAATTTCCAGGAGTTTTTCCCTGGAGCAGTTTCCTCGGAGCAGTTCACAATATCCCTGAAATTTCATCTGTACCAGGATATGTACCAGCTCGTGATCAACTTCTTGTCCACATTCCTTTTGAAAACGTTCATTAAGGATCTGCTCCATTTTCGTACAGGCATCCTCACGGAAATTCACATATCTGGTACCTTCAGCTCCATCTATGAGGATTTTTGCGATGTCCCTGTTTTCCCAGATAAATTGCATAAGTATCCTGTCATATTCTTCCGGATGCAGTTGTTTTTCCTGATCCGTAAAGTCTCCCATGATCCGCTTCAGATCCTCTACCGTCTCTTCCACGATTTCTTCAAAAAGAGCTGCTTTACTTTCAAAAAAGAAATATAGCGCTCCCGTAGTCACATCTGCTTTTTTGCAGATCGCACGAAGAGAAGCCTTCAGAAATCCCCTGTCTCTGAATTCTTCCTTCCCCGCTTCCAGAAGTCTGCTCCGCACAGCATTTTCTGATTTTTCCATATTTTACGCACTCCATCATTTTTCCTGCATTCCGCTTTGCAGGAAAATTCCGCTTATTTCTGACCAGCTGTTAATTTTTTAGCAATCTGATCTTACTGGTATTTTACCTTAAATCGCTGAAAAAAGAAAGTATTTTGTACCCCGTGTCAATCTGTCATCGGGGAATCTCCACGGTCTGTAACGATTTCATAGCCTACAGACTCCACACGTCTGGTAAGGCACCCTCTGCACTCTGCTGCTTCCTCGCCTGTACAGATCTTGTTATCATAAAGCTCATACTGTTTACGGTTCTTCACCGGAGAAAGATTGGGCATTACTACATTTGCACCCGCCTGAAAACCCTTTTCCCTGCCTCTGGGGTCCAGGGTCCCCAGTGCTGTGGTTGCCGGAAGAAGTACCTGTGGAAGCAGGATCCGGATGACAGACAGCAGAAACAGTGTCAGATCCACACTTCCTGCCGGTTCCTCTGCAAATTTCGTATCATGGTGCGGGACAAATGGTCCGATCCCCACCATATGCGGATTCAGGTCTTTAAGAAAAACAAGGTCTTCCGCCAGATACTCCAGCGTCTGTCCCGGCGCACCTACCATAAATCCGGCACCTATCTGATATCCCAGTTCCTTCAGGGTATAAAGACACTGTTTACGGTTTGCAAGACTTAAACTCTCCGGATGAAGATAACGATAATGTTCCTCACTGGCCGTCTCATGACGGAGTAAATAGCGGTCTGCTCCAGCATCTTTAAATCTCTGATAGCTTTCTTTTGATTTCTCCCCAATGGACAGCGTGATCGCACAGTCCGGATATCCCTGTTTGATGGACCGGATGATGTCAACCATCCGGTCATCATTAAACCATGGGTCTTCCCCTCCCTGGAGCACAAATGTCCGAAATCCCAGCTCATAGCCATTCTCGCAGCACTGCAGGATTTCTTCCTTCGTAAGGCGGTAACGGCTGGCATTCCTGTTAGAACGGCGGATCCCGCAGTAATAGCAGTCATTTCTGCAGTAATTGGTAAATTCTATCAGACCTCTTGTATATATTTTATTTCCAAAATATTTTTTCTGTATACGGACAGCCTCTTCCCGAAGCAGACGAACCGTATCCGGATCCTGGTATAAGTGCAGAAGTTCCGGATATTCTTCCTTTGTCAGCTGTCCTTCTTTTATAAATTTTTCAACGATCCCCATACTTTATCTGTCCTTCTCTTTTATTTACAAAACTATCTGTAAAAAATATTTTATCACAAAAAAACAGATATTGCACAATATAAGTATACATGCAATATCTGTTCTTACAGAATGGTTACTGTTCATTCCGTTCTCAGTAACACAGAATGATCCAATTTTTATTTAATAAGATCCTTTACAACCTCACCGGCAATGATCAGTCCCACTACGGAAGGCACGAAGGCATTACTTCCCGGTACCTGACGTCTCTGAGTACATTTTCTTTCTGTTCCCGGAGGACAGATGCAATGAGACTTGCAGCTGATCGCCATATCATCAATTGGAGTCATTGGCTTCTCCTGTGAGTAAACCACCTTCAGTTTTTTGATTCCTCTTTTTTTCAGTTCACGGCGCATGACCTTTGCAAGGGGACAGACGGACGTTTTATAAATATCTGTCACTATAAAACCTGTTGGATCCATCTTATTTCCGGCCCCCATAGAGCTGATGATCGGTGTTCCTGAAGCCTTTGCCTGCTCTACGAGCATCAGCTTTCCGGTTACAGTGTCGATCGCATCGACTACATAATCATACTGGGAAAAATCAAAGGAATCCGCTGTCTCCGGCACATAAAATGTTTTGTGGATATTTACAACTGCATCCGGATTAATTTCAAGAATACGTTCTCTGGCCACGTCAACTTTATATTTTCCTACGGTCTTTCTTGTTGCGTAAATCTGGCGATTGATATTGGTGAGGCATACTTTATCATCATCAATGAGATCCAGGGTACCTACGCCACTTCTGACCAGTGCTTCCACCGTATATCCGCCAACACCGCCAATTCCGAATACTGCGACTCTGGAATTTTTCAGCTTTTCCATTCCTTCTTTTCCGATTAATAATTCTGTTCTTGAAAACTGATTCAGCATTTTCTGACCTCTCCTTATATTCTTTCCATGTATATTTATACTGACAACGGATATATTTTTTATATCTGTCCGATTTGTTTTACAACTGTCAGGATTCTATCATGGGAAAATAGCCTTGTCAATATCCCTACCAATAAGCTAGGAATATTTTCCCGTTTTCATCAATAAATTTTATGATACAAAAAAAGATCCCTAAAAAGGAATCTTACTGATACTGCGGGTAGCCGGACTTGAACCGGCACGGAGTTGCCCCCGAGAGATTTTAAGTCTCTTGTGTCTGCCTATTCCACCATACCCGCATATTCAATTAATTTGTTCAAAAATGGGGCCTATAGGGCTCGAACCTATGACCCTCTGCTTGTAAGGCAGATGCTCTCCCAGCTGAGCTAAGACCCCAAATATGAACGACCCAGAAGAGACTCGAACTCTCGACCTCCGCCGTGACAGGGCGGCGCTCTAACCAACTGAGCCACTGGGCCATACAAAATATAAAACTTTTAAAATGGACCTTCGGGGACTCGAACCCAGGACCGACCGGTTATGAGCCGGTTGCTCTAACCAACTGAGCTAAAGGTCCAAAAAGCCGATGATCGGACTCGAACCGATAACCTGCTGATTACAAATCAGCTGCTCTGCCAATTGAGCCACATCGGCGTATTAAACACCAAATGTTGAATCGAGTCAATGAATATCCAGTTTAGTTTTAAGTGACTCCAAGGGGATTTGAACCCCTGTTACCGCCGTGAAAGGGCGGTGTCTTAACCGCTTGACCATGGAGCCATATTTCTTTTTTATGTTTCGCTGTTTTGTATTTCCCTCAGCGACGAGTTAAATAATACCATACCTTTTTTATAATTGCAAGCTTTTTTTTGAAAAATTTCAATTTTTTTTACAAAGCCGGAAAACAGGCCGAAAAGCCTTATAAAATGGGCTTTCCAAGGGTTTGTATTTCCTTTCTCAAACCCTACCCGGGAAAATTTTTTCTGTTTTTTTCAAACATTGACATTATTTTTTCTCTGTATATAATTGAAAGTATGATGACTTAAAAAATCATATGAAAGGATGACAATAATGAAAGTTTTATTACTCAACGGCAGTCCTCGCAAAGAAGGCTGCACTTATACAGCTCTTACAGAGATCGCAGAAACCTTAAAGAAGAACGGTGTGGAGGCAGAAATCTTCCAGGCCGGGGATCCTTCTCAGGAAAACGTTGCTGACGCAGCTGCCATTATGAAAGAGGCTGACGCCCTTATTGTTGGTTCTCCGGTTTACTGGGCTTCTCCTTCCGGACAGATCATCGAATTCATGGATAAATTCGCTTCCAAGGCCGGAAAGGATATGATCCACAAGCCTGCCGCAGCTGTTGCTTCCGCAAGACGTGCCGGTACTACTGCTACTCTGGATGTTCTGATCAAATACTTTACCTATCATCAGATGCCTGTCGTGTCCGGAAACTACTGGACAATGGTTCACGGCAATACCCCGGATGACGTCAGAAAGGACGCTGAAGGCCTCCAGATCATGCGTACATTAGGCAATAACATGGCATGGCTGTTAAAATGTATTGAAGCCGGTAAAAAGGCCGGTATCGACGCTCCGGAGACAGAGCAGAAGATCATGACTAATTTCATTCGATAAGCCGGAATTTCTCTGTCATAGCTTTATAAATTTATTGATTATCTCTAACAGTCAATATTTCTATTTGTAGTTACAAAAATAAACGTGCAGATATAAATGTATCTTATTTATATCTGCACGTTTTTACATCCTTATCCTGTCACAGATCAAGCATAAAAAAATCCCATAAACTTTACATTTACAGGAAACAAAAAAACTCCCCCTGTTGGACTCGAACCAACGACACTGCGGTTAACAGCCGCATGCTCTACCGACTGAGCTAAGGAGGATTACTTAAATATTTAATTAAGGTTTGTACCTTAAAAACTACATACATGCTTGTTGATCGTTAATCAAACTCTTTGAATCAATTCTTAACCTGCGTT
>NZ_WQQD01000066.1:0-17432 GCF_018785605.1 Blautia sp. MCC270 | reverse complement strand
GCATGTTTGAGAGTCTTGAGAAGGTTGAGTACAACAGACAGCATGAGTATATGACGGAATCCAGAGAAAAAAAAGATGTTGCCTATCTTTCTCAATTGAAAAAAGAGTACGGCCTGAATTGAGGGGATGTCAGATCGACGTGAAAAAATACGCACTGTTGGATACTGACTTCATTTCCAAAACGCACTCTGTTTAAGATGAAATGTTTTGTCTGCATAGCAGAAGAAGGCGGTGAAAACATCTTAAAAGTATACAAAGTATATTGCGAAGAAAAATCGCATATGATATAATGCTCGCAGGCAAAAAAGAATTAAAGTGTTTATAACAAAAAAATCAAAAGCCCTCGAAGTTGCAGCTTCCAGGGCTTTCTTCTTATTTCATTTTTTATTACAGTGGACAAGGAATCATCAGGTCAGAGTTGCGCTGTTTGCAGTATAGAAGATAATTGTTGATTTTATTACGAAACAGGAATATTCAGTTAGGCTTACGCACAACAGAAAATTCTCATTCAATGCAGAAAGGGGCGGTTTTATGAAGCAGGATACACTGGAGGGCAGAGCAAAAACGAAAAACGGTGTCATTCGATTATGCTTTTCGGTGCTTTGTATTTTGTTGGAAGCAGCTTTTATCATTATCGTGATTACAAGGCTGAATGAATATGCGGAGATCGTTAATCTGCTGACTAGAGTCTTTGCAGGAATTCTGGTTCTGGCACTATATGCATCCGATCAGACCTCTTCCATGAAAATGCCGTGGATCATTCTGATACTTGTGTTTCCGATCATGGGTGTAGCACTGTATCTTCTGATTGGATTAAATGGCGGAACCCGTAAAATGCGAGAACGATATGCGGATATCGACAGAAAGCTTCTGCCGCTTCTGCCGGACAATCGGGAAAAACTGGAAAATATCAAAAATAAAATCCCCAAAGCAGGAAATATCAGTGAGTATATTTGGAAAAATGCAGGTTATCCCGTATACCAGAATACGGATATTGTTTATTATGATGAGGCGGTAAAGGGATTAGAAGCACAATTATCGGCACTGTCAAAGGCTGAAAAGTTTATTTTTATGGAATACCATGCGATAGAAGATGCAGAGGCCTGGAAAAAGATCCAGAAAGTGCTGGAGGAGCGTGTACAGGCAGGCGTGGAAGTGCGAGTATTTTATGATGATATGGGTTCTATTGGCTTTATTAATACGGATTTTGTAAAAAAGATGGAGCAGATCGGAATCCACTGCCGGGTATTTAATCCGTTTATGCCGGGTCTGAATGTATTTCTGAACAACCGTGATCATCGAAAAATAACTGTGATCGATGGAAAAGTAGCTTTCACAGGCGGCTATAATCTGGCAAATGAATATTTTAATTACACCAATCCTTACGGACAATGGAAGGATACCGGGATTCGTCTTGAAGGCGATGCAGTTCAGTCGCTGACAGCAACATTCCTTGAAATGTGGAATGCAGCCAATGGCAGGAATAATAATGAGGATTTCAGCAAATATTTTATAAGATCAGAATATAAGGCAGATCAGAACGGATTTGTACAGCCTTATGCAGATAGTCCAATGGATGATGAACAGGTAGGAGAGGAAGTTTATATCAGCATGGTCAACAAAGCTGAAAAATACTGCTGGTTTATAACGCCATATCTGATCATTACGGATGAAATGACACATGCGCTGTGTCTTGCTGCAAAGCGGGGGATTGATGTCAGGATCATTACACCGGGTATCCCGGATAAAAAAATGATTTACAGTGTTACACGTTCCTTTTATCATGGACTGGTTAAAAATGGAGTGCGGATCTACGAGTGGACACCTGGCTTCTGTCACGCCAAGATGAGCGTGGCAGATGACTGTATGGCAACCTGCGGAACCATAAATCTGGATTACAGAAGTCTTTATCATCATTTTGAAAACGGATGCTTTATGGCAGACAGTCCGGCTGTGTTATCCATACGAAATGACCTGGAAGAAACAATGAAGGAATGTCGGGAAGTAACAGAACAATACCGTACAGGACGCAGTGCATATCTTCGTCTGGGACAGCTTTTCATGAGATTGTTTGCAGGATTATTGTAAGGAAGAGGTGTAGATTTATGTGTACAGCAGCAACGTATCAGACAAAGGATTTTTATATGGGAAGAACTCTTGACTATGAGTTTTCCTATGGGGAAGAGGTGACCATAACCCCAAGAAATTATGAGTTCGATTTCCGATATGCAGGAAAAGCAAAAACACATTATGCTCTCATAGGAATGGCGTTTGTAGCAGGAGATTATCCGCTTTATTATGATGCGGCTAATGAAAAGGGACTGGGTATGGCAGGACTTAACTTTGTGGGGAATGCGGCATATGCAGAGGAAGCGACAGAGGCAGATAAGGATCTTGTCCAGGTGGCGCAATATGAATTTATTCCATGGATACTTACCCAATGTGCTTCGGTGGCTGAAGCAAGGAGGATGCTTTCCAATATGAAGCTTATGGGAACACCCTTCAGTGAACAGCTTCCAACGGCACAGCTTCACTGGATGATCGCAGACAAGGAGGAATGCATCGTTGTAGAATCCATGAAAGACGGAATGCACATCTATGACGATCCTGTTGGCGTACTTACAAATAATCCTCCATTCCCCGGTCAGATGTTTGCACTTAACAATTATGCGGGTGTATCCAGAAAGCAGCCGGAAAGTACATTTGCAGGAGTGCTGGAGCTGGATCCATATAGCAGAGGAATGGGCGGAATGGGAATTCCGGGAGATCTTTCAAGCCAGTCAAGATTTGTAAAGGTTGCATTTACAAAATTAAACGCAATATCCGGAGATGGGGAAAACGAAAGTGTCAGCCAGTTTTTCCATATTTTAGGCTCTGTTGATCAGCAGCGGGGATGCTGTGAGGTATCAGAGGGCGCATATGAGATCACGATCTATACTTCATGCTGCAACACGACAAAGGGAATCTATTATTATACCACATATGATAATCACCAGATAACCGCAGTAGATATGTATGCGGAAAACCTTGATTCAGACAAGCTGATCCGTTATCCGATCATATTAAACGGTGAGATCCGATGGCATAATAAATAAGAACAGGATTTTTACAGCAGATAATGAGGTAGGAAGATGAAAAATTATTCAATAGTATTCAGCAGCTTAACCGGTAATACAAAAAAGCTGCCAGTCAGCCGATCGTAGTGTATACAGAGATTTGACTTTACAGTAGAGAAAAATATCAAGTATAATACTATAGCATTATTAAAAATCCCTTCCGGGAAAACAGAAAAACCACAATGATAAAGGAATATAACAAATGAGTATTTTAAATGTAGAACACCTGACCCACGGGTTTGGAGACAGAGCGATTTTCGAAGATGTATCTTTCCGGCTTCTTAAGGGAGAACACATCGGACTTGTAGGCGCTAATGGCGAAGGAAAGTCCACATTTATGAGTATTGTGACCGGAAAACTGATGCCGGATGAGGGCAAGGTAGAGTGGGCAAAAAATGTCCACGCAGGCTATCTGGATCAGCATGCAGTTCTGGAAAAGGGGATGACCATCGGCCAGGTGCTGAAATCCGCTTTTGATCCTCTTCTCAAAAAAGAAGAACGGATGAACGAGATCTGCGACAAGCTGGGAACTGCAGATCCTGACGAGATGGATGGTCTGATGGAAGAGCTTGGAACGATCCAGGACGAACTGACACTTCACGATTTTTATGCGATCGATGCCAAAGTGGAGGAGGTTGCCAGAGCTCTGGGCCTTCTGGATCTTGGGCTTGACCGTGATGTTACGGATCTAAGCGGCGGACAGAGAACCAAGGTACTTCTTGCGAAGCTTCTTCTCGAGAAGCCAGATATCCTGCTTCTGGATGAGCCTACCAACTATCTGGATGAGGAGCATATTGCATGGCTGAAAAGATATCTTCTGGATTATGAGAATGCATTTATCCTTATTTCCCACGATATTCCTTTCCTGAATTCTGTAGTTAACATTATCTATCACATGGAAAATCAGGAACTGAACCGTTATGTAGGAGATTACGATCATTTCCAGGAGGTCTATGCGGTCAAGAAGGCACAGCTGGAGGCTGCTTACCGCAAACAGCAGCAGGAGATCAGTGAGCTGAAGGATTTCGTAGCAAGGAATAAGGCCCGTGTTTCCACAAGAAACATGGCTATGTCCCGCCAGAAAAAGCTGGACAAGATGGATGTGATCGAGCTGGCAGCAGAGAAGCCGAAGCCGGAGTTCAAATTCCGTTATGGCCGAACACCAGGAAAGATGCTTTTTGAGACTCATGATCTTGTGATCGGTTATGATGAGCCGCTTTCCAAGCCACTGAATTTTACGATGGAGCGAGGACAGAAGATCGCACTGGTGGGAACCAATGGAATAGGAAAAACAACACTTCTTCGAAGCCTTCTTGGACTGATCAAGCCTCTTTCCGGAAGCGTGGAGCAGGGCGAGAACCTTGAGATCGGATATTTTGAGCAGGAAGTTAAAGGTGAGAATCGAACTACCTGTATCGAAGAACTCTGGCAGGAATTCCCGTCATTTTCCCAGTATGAAGTGCGTTCCGCACTGGCAAAATGCGGCCTGACGACCAAGCATATTGAGAGCCAGGTACGAGTTTTAAGCGGTGGTGAGCAGGCAAAAGTGCGTCTTTGCAAGCTGGTGAACCGTGACACCAATATTCTTCTTCTGGACGAGCCTACCAATCATCTGGATGTAGATGCAAAAGACGAGCTGAAAAAAGCTCTCCGGGAATACCGCGGAAGTATTCTTCTCATCTGCCATGAACCGGAATTTTACCAGGATGTGGTAAATGAAGTCTGGGATATGAGCAAGTGGACAACCAAGATATTCTGATAATGGATATAGATATATGGCAGAAAAGACAGATATAATTTAAAAAGTACAATAAATGGGACATAAAGATGACAGTATAAGGGCAGCAGAGTCTGCCAGACAGAATACAGAGGACAAATAAATGAAAGAAACACAATTGAAAAAATTCAGTATCGTTATGGAGGGCGGCGGTATGCGAGGCTTGTATACAGCCGGTGTGATCGATGTTCTGATGGAAAATGAGATTTATGCGGACAGTGCGGTGGGCGTATCGGCTGGAGCTGTTTTTGGATGCAATTATAAGTCTAGGCAGATCGGAAGAGTTCTTCGCTATAACAAAAAGTACTGCAAGGATAAAAGACTTGCAAGCATCCGGAACTGGATCACCACAGGAGATGTATACAGCCGGGAATTCGGATATTATGAACTGCCCTGGAAGCTGGATATTTTTGACCGTCAGACCTACGCAGAAAATCCCATGAAATTTACAGTGGTGTGTACGGACCTGGATACAGGAAAACCGGTGTATCATGAATGTCCCAACGGAGATGTGGAGGATATTGAATGGATGCGTGCGTCTGCATCGATCCCGATAGCCTCCCGACCGGTGAAGCTTGAGGGAAAGAGACTTCTGGACGGTGGTGTGTCTGATCCGATCCCGGTTAAGTGGATGCTTTCCAGGGGATACGAAAAAAACGTAGTGGTGCTTACCAGAGATGTGAAGTACCGAAAAAAAGCAAACCCGAAGATGCAGCTTTTTTTGAAAGCAGTATTACATAAATATCCGGCTTTTCTGAAGGATTTGGAGGAACGGCATATCCATTATAATGAAACACTGGAGGAACTGTCTGCTCTGGAAAAAGAGGGTCGCGTTCATATCATCCGTCCGAGCAGTCCCATCCAGGCGGCGATGATCGAGCGTGATGAGAGCAATCTGGAGCGGATCTACCAGACAGGAAGAGCAGATATGAAAAAGGATCTGGAGAAGCTGAAAGCTTACCTGGATTCCTGAATCACAGACCGAAACAAAATTCGACTTATACCCCTTTCTATGTTATGATATTGGATATCATTACAACAGAAAGGGGTATTTTCAATGGGAGAAAAACCTCAGAATATAAAACACAGACATATAAGCTTGGGCGTGCTTGCCCATGTGGATGCAGGAAAGACGACATTATCGGAAGGCCTGCTTTTTAAATGCGGAAGGATCCGGAAAATCGGAAGAGTCGATCACAAGGATGCGTATCTGGATACCTATGAGCTTGAGAGGGAGAGAGGAATCACCATTTTTTCAAAGCAGGCAGTTTTTTCCATGGGGGATATGGAAGTGACACTTCTGGATACACCGGGGCATGTGGATTTTTCTGCTGAGATGGAGCGTACCCTGCAGGTGCTGGATTATGCGATCCTGGTGATCAACGGAGCAGATGGTGTGCAAGGGCATACACAGACATTGTGGAGACTGCTGACACAGTATAAGATCCCAACATTTCTTTTTGTAAATAAAATGGATCAGGAAGGAACAGACAGGGAAAGACTTCTTGAGGAGCTGAAGAAGAAATTAAGCGGATGCTGTGTGGATTTTAGTGGAGAACTGGAATGCTCCGGTGCAGAAGCAGCAGGGAAAAAGGAGAATCCTGTGGATAACTCCGGGAAATATCCGTCAGCTGAAGGAATGCAGCTGAAAGACAACGCCAGTGAAGCAGAAAAAGAGAATATATCCGGAACGCAGGGCACTTCTGATAAAATAAATGGAACGGATGATTTTCTGGAAAATATCGCCATGTGTGAGGAGAACCTTCTGGAAAGCTTCCTGGAAACAGGAACGATCGCAAAAAAGGACGTGGCAGAGCTGATCCTGGAGCGAAAGCTTTTTCCATGCTTCTTTGGATCTGCCCTGAAGATGGAAGGCGTAGATGCTTTTATCCATGGAATGGAGACCTACATGGCAGTACCGTCCTATCCCGCAGAATTCGGAGCCAGGATCTTTAAGATCGCCAGAGATGAGCAGGGAAACCGTCTCACTTATATGAAGATCACCGGCGGCAGCCTGAAGGTTAAGGAGACGCTGACCAATGCAGGAAGAAATGGTATTCCGGCAGAGGAGATCTGGGAGGAAAAGGCAGATCAGATCCGTATCTATTCCGGTGCAAAATTTGAAATGCTCAAAGAGGCAGAGGCAGGAACCGTCTGTGCAGTTACAGGTCTTACCGAAACATATCCGGGAGAGGGACTTGGCATTGAGACGGATTCTGCCATGCCGGTGCTGGAACCGGTACTGAATTATCAGATCATCCTTCCGGAGGGCTGTGACGCTCACAGGATGCTGAAAAGCCTGAAGGAGCTGGAGGAGGAAGAACCGCAGCTTCATATCATGTGGGATGAGCAGCTGGGAGAGATCCACGCCATGCTGATGGGCGAGGTACAGATCGAGATCCTGAAGCATCTGATCTGGGAGCGTTTTCATGTGGCAGTAGAATTTGGGACCGGTAATATCGTATACAAAGAAACCATTGCCGCACCGGTGGAAGGCGTGGGACATTTTGAACCGCTTCGTCATTATGCGGAGGTGCATCTTCTTCTGGAACCGGGAGAGAGAGGAAGCGGACTGCAGTTTTTTACTGCGGCAAATGAAGATCAGCTGGATCGGAACTGGCAGCGGCTGATCCTGACACATCTGGAGGAAAAAGAGCATCTGGGAGTCCTTACCGGATCACCCATCACCGATATGCAGATCACACTTCTCACCGGGCGGGCACATCAGAAGCATACGGAAGGTGGAGATTTCCGGCAGGCGACCTACCGTGCTGTGCGCCAGGGCCTCAAGAAAGCGGAGACAGTTCTTCTGGAACCCTATTACAGCTTCCGACTTGAGGTTCCGGCAGAAAATGTAGGCCGTGCCATGACGGATATCCAGAGGATGCAGGGAACCTTTCAGGGGCCGGAAACCCAGGGAGAGCTGTCGGTGATCACAGGAAGTGCGCCGGTGGCAAAAATGAGGGATTATCAGAGCCAGGTAGTTTCCTACACAAGAGGCAGAGGTCATCTGACCTGTACTCTGAATGGCTATGAACCCTGTCAGGATCAGGAGCAGATCGCAGAGGAGATCGGATATGATTCCGAGAGAGATCTTGAGAATCCTACAGGCTCTGTATTCTGTGCCCATGGAGCAGGCTTCGTGGTTCCCTGGTATGAGGTAGAAGAATATATGCATCTGGAAGGAGCTCAGCTTCCGGACAGTAATGATGCCTATGAGGATTCCGACAACAGCTTTGCAGGAGTGCGTTCAGTTCAGGGAACAGCCAAAAACAGTCCGGATCACAGAACAGCCAATGCCGGCCGTGGAAAATATACCTCCATGTATGGAAGCTACGAAGAGGAAAAAGAACTGAAGGCAATCTTTGAGAAAACCTTTGGTCCGGTGAGCTCAAAGAGATACAGCAGTAACAGCCGAAGCTTCGGAAATCCGGAAAGCGGAAGCAGCTTTTCCGGGAAGGGAGGCAAAGGTGCAGCAGATTCCGGCCTTCCGGCAAAATCTGGTCACGGCGCCTGGAGAAACAGCAGTCCGGCCATCCACAGAGAGGACTATCTGCTGGTGGACGGCTGCAATATTATATTTGCTTGGGAGGATTTAAGAGATCTGGCACAGGCAGACTTTCATGCGGCACAGTCCAGGTTAATGGATATATTAAGCGATTATCAGGGGATCAAGGGCTGCATCCTGATCCTGGTATTTGATGCCTACCGTGTGGAGGGCCATCCGGAGGAAACCTTCCAGTATCATAACATTCATGTTGTCTATACAAAAGAAGCGGAAACTGCAGACCAGTATATTGAACGCACTGTCCATAAAATCGGACGGAAGCATAACGTGACAGTTGCCACATCAGACGGACTGGAGCAGATCATCATTATGGGACAGGGAGCCGCCAGGATCTCAGCGCGCGGATTCAAAGATGAGATCGCTTCCGCAAAACAGCAGATGAGAGAAGAATGGCAGGAGCGCAGGGACAACAGCAAAACCTATCTCTTTGACAGTATGACACCGGAACTGAAATCTCATATGGAAGACATCCGTCTGGGAAGAAAGAAAAAAGAAGAATTATAACAAAAAATACATGCCCTCATTGTGGGCATATTTCACAAAAATAAAAAAACTTTTTGAATTCTTTTGCAAATAAATGGGAAAAGTAGTAAAATAAGGATAGAATCCTCAGTGAGAAGCTCCTTGTCTGGATATATAACCTGGCAGGGAGCTTTCATTAGAGCACAATAAGCGCCAGGATAACAAAAGAAAAGTAAAAAAATGAAAGGAAGTGGAAAAATGTTTGAAACAGGCGAATATGTTGTGTATGGTCGTACCGGCATCTGCCAGGTAACAGGAGTTACCACAATGAGGGTGGATGGTTCCTCCGGCGAGAAGCTTTATTATGTACTGAGGCCCGGAGGAGAAACAGATGGGAAGATATTTACACCGGTGGAAGGTGGAAAGCAGGTGCTTCGCGGAATCATTACGAGGGAAGAAGCGGAGAGGCTTATCGATGAGATCCCATCCATTGAGACACTGAGTATTGAGAATGAGAAATTCCGGGAGGATAGCTACAAGAAATGCATCCGTACCTGTGAATGCAGAGATCTTCTTCGGATCATCAAGACGATCTACGTCAGAAAACAGGCCAGATTATCTCATGGCAAAAAAACAACCGCTACAGACGAGCGGTATCTGAAGCTTGCAGAGGATCATCTCTATTCTGAATTTTCCATGTTACTGGATATCCCCAAAGAACATATGGCAGATTATATTGAACAGCGAGTACACCAGCAGAAGGAAGCCGAAGAACAGGTATGCGCTGTTTGACAAAGCAGAGCGTATCTGCTATGGTATTTCCGGTAACCTTCCAGAAATCCTGTATCTGTGACAGAAGCTTCACAGGAAGTGGAGAACAGATCCAGGATCAGTCTGAATGTTATAAAGAAAAGGAGATGCCAGAGAAATGAGAGAACAGCTTACCCGCAAGGATGTTGAAAAAATAGAGCAGGAGATCGAACACCGTAAACTGGTAGTACGTAAGGAAGCCATTGAGGCGGTCAAGGAGGCACGTGCCCAGGGAGACTTAAGTGAGAACTTTGAGTATTATGCAGCCAAGAAGCATAAGAATCAGAACGAGAGCCGCATCCGTTATCTGGAGAGGATGCTGAAGACTGCATCCATTGTATCCGATGCTTCCAGATCTGACGAAGTGGGAATGGACGATATCGTGGAAGTCCTTTTTGAAGAAGATAATGAGGTGGAGAAGTACAAGCTGGTTACTTCCATCCGCGGAAATTCCATGGAAAACCGTATCAGTATTGAATCGCCTATCGGCAAGGCACTGCGCGGTCATCGTGTAGGAGACCGGGTGGAAGTAAAGGTCAATGATGATTACAGCTATTACCTTGTAATAAAATCCATCGACAAGACCGGATCTGAGGATGAGGAGATCCGCGGATTCTGATCACAGATCGCAGGGCAGCTCTGCTCATGAGCATGCAGCTCAGCGGAATGAGAATATCCGCAGCACAAAACACATCATAAGGATAAAAACCACTGTACGATATATAGGACAGAGAGATCCTGACGGGAAATCGGTTTCCCGTAACAGGATCCTCTGTTTTATTTTTTTTACACAGATTTTACATTCCAGTGGGGAAAATTTTACAATAGGTCGCTATTATGAAAATCGTTGAAATGAGAAAAAAGGAAATCAAACATATCAAAAAGAGAAAGTGAAGGAGAGTATTATGGACTTTTTCAGCGTACTGGCATTGCTTGGCGGCCTTGCTATTTTCCTTTATGGAATGAACTTAATGGGAGACGGGCTTGCGAAGGTTGCAGGCGGAAAGCTTGAGCGGATCCTGGAGACACTTACCTCCAATCCCATCAGAGCCGTTCTTCTTGGAATGGGTGTGACTGCAGTGATCCAGTCATCCTCGGCAACTACCGTTATGGTCGTTGGTTTTGTAAACTCGGGAATCATGAAGCTGTCCCAGGTTGTGGGAATCATCATGGGTGCCAATATCGGTACTACCGTAACCTCATGGATCTTAAGTCTTACAGGTATCCAGAGTGATAACTTTATTATCCGGCTTTTTAAGCCGACGTCATTTTCACCGATCTTGGCACTGATCGGCGTGGTTTTGATCATGTTTACAAAAAGCCAGAAGAAAAAGGACGTGGGAGCGATCTTTGTAGGCTTTGCGATCCTGATGTATGGAATGAATGCCATGAGCGGAGCTGTGGAACCTCTTGCAGAGGTACCGGAGTTTACCGGAATGCTGGTGAAATTCTCCAATCCGATCCTTGGAGTTGTGGCCGGAGCAGTGCTGACAGCGATCATCCAGTCGTCCTCCGCATCGGTTGGTATCCTCCAGGCACTGTGCCTTACCGGAATGGTACCGTTCAGTGCAGCACTTCCTATTATCATGGGACAGAATATCGGTACCTGTATCACTGCGATCCTTTCAGCCATCGGAGCCAGCAAAAACGCAAAACGTGCGGCTATGGTCCATCTGTATTTCAATCTGATCGGAACCATGCTGTTCATGGCAGTATTTTATGCGATAAATGCAGCAGTACATTTTTCATTTATGGCACAGGCAGCGACTCCGGCCGGGATCGCGATCCTGCACAGTGCCTTCAATATCACGGCAACTCTTGTTCTTCTTCCGTTTGGAAAGGCTCTGGAGAAGCTTGCCTGTCTTACTATCCGCGACAGGAAGGAAGAGGAGGAGAAGGTGGCAGCAGATCCGGATTTCATGATCCTGGAAAGCCGTTTTCTGGAGAAACCTGCATTTGCAGTTGAGCAGAGCAGGAATGCAGCGAAAAAAATGGCAGAGGATTCTCACAGAACTCTGTTTACCGCCCTGGACCTTCTGAAGAATTTTAGCGCAGAAGGAAAGGCTCTGGTGGAAGAAGCAGAGAAAAAGGTAGACCGTTATGAGGATGAACTTGGAACTTATCTTGTAAAACTGAACCAGAAGGATCTTTCCGTTCATGACAGTCACAGTGTTTCCATCATGCTCCACTGTATCGGTGATTTCGAGAGGATTTCCGATCACGGTGTGAACATCATGGAATCCGCACAGGAGCTTTATGAAAAAGGCCTGAAGTTTTCGGATAAGGCGCTGGAAGAGTTACGTGTCATGGAGCATGCGGTGGAAGACATTGTAGATATTGCTTACAAGGTTTACGAAAATCAGGATGTGCAGCTTGCGAGAGAGATCGAGCCACTGGAGGAAGTGATCGATGAACTCAGCAAGGAACTGAAGTACCGGCATATCCAGAGACTTCGCGCCGGAGAATGTACTATTGAAATGGGATTCATCCTGTCCGATGTGACTACCAGCCTGGAGCGTGTGGCAGATCACTGTTCCAATATCGGTGTCTGTGTGACACAGGTTCATGAAGATGCTTTTGATACACATCAGCACCTGAAGCAGATCAAACATGGGCCGGACGAAACCTTCTACCGTGCGCTGGAGGTGATCCGGAGTCAGTATCAGCTTCCGGAAATAAAGGATGAGCCGGCGGCAGCCCAGATGGCAGCGGCAGGCAGCCAATAAAAAGATATCGAAATAATGCTATGCCCTGGTTATCTGTATCAGCAGACGGCCAGGGCTTGTGCAGTAAAAAGAAAGCAGTTATACTGAAGGCATGGAACAAAAAAGACCAGACGATTATGAAGTGCCAACGGCAAAAAAATGAACAGAGAGGATATAGAATGATCTACTGTGTGGAAGATGAGAGAAATATCAGAGAGCTTCTTGTCTATACCCTGGAGACAACAGGCTTTGAGGCAGAAGGTTTTGAAACCGGGGCAGAACTTGACACAGCCATGAAAAAAAATATGCCGGAACTGATCCTGCTGGATATCATGCTCCCGGGTGAAGATGGGTATAATATTTTGAAACGACTGAAAAGTGATACCAGGACCCGGGATATCCCGGTGATCATGGTCACAGCCAAAGAAGCGGAGTTTGACAAGGTAAAAGGCCTGGAGGGCGGCGCAGATGATTACATCACCAAGCCCTTCGGGATGATGGAATTTGTAGCCAGGGTCAAAGCGGTCCTTCGGCGCTGCGCAAGGCAGAGCGAAGAGAGGGAACTGCACTGTAAGGGTCTTCGTGTCAATGTGTCCCGTCACGAAGTCAGCTATCAGGGTGAGGTGAAGGAGCTGACCAGAAAGGAATTCGAGCTTCTGGAATATCTTATGGAGAACAAAGGACTGGTCATGTCCAGAAACCAGATCCTGTGCCATGTGTGGGGCTATGATTTTGACGGAGAAACAAGGACTGTAGATGTTCATGTACGGACTCTCCGACAAAAGCTGGGAGAAGCCGGAAATCTGATCGAGACAGTGCGTGGCGTGGGATACCGGATCGGAGATCATGTATGAAAAAGAAAATTCTGCATCATACAAGCATTATGATCATTTTTGCTGTTCTTGTCACGTTTCTGGCAGCAAGTGTGGTCACCTACAATAAATTAAACACATACATGCAGCGGGGAGTCCGTGAGGAAGCGCAGTATATCTGCCTTGCCATGGATGAGTATGGAGATTCCTTTCTCACAAAAAAGCTTCGGACAGTATCATCAAGTCGTGTGACTCTCATCCGTAAAGACGGAACCGTTCTCTACGATTCTGAGGCCTCTCCGAAAAAACTGGCAAATCACAGTGATCGTCCGGAATTTATACAGGCAGAAAAAAATGGAAAAAGCGAAAGTATCCGTTATTCAGAAACCTTTGCAAAAAAGACCTTTTATTATGCGGTGAAGCTGGATGACGGAAACGTGCTCCGTGTAGGAAAAACCGTAGACTCTATATATTCCACATGGATCTCAAGTCTTGCTGTGCTGGGACTTCTGATGCTCCTGGTACTGATCCTGGAGTTTGTTTTTGCACAGAGACAGACCAGAGAGCTGATCCGTCCGGTCAACGATCTGGATTTGGAGCATCCGCTGAACAATGTGTGCTATGAGGAGCTGCGTCCCCTTCTTGTGCGGGTGGATGAACAGAACCGGCAGATCCGGCAGCAGGTAAAAGAACTGAAGGAGGCAGAGGAGATCCGAAAGGAATTTTCTGCAAATGTTTCCCATGAGCTGAAGACCCCGCTGATGTCCATTTCCGGTTATGCGGAGCTTATGATGAACGGCATGGTTCCGGCAGATCATATACAGGAATTTTCCGGAAGGATCTACCATGAATCAATAAGACTTTCCAATCTGGTAGCGGATATCATCCAGCTTTCCAGACTGGATGAAAGCAACAGTGAGGTTCCTTTTGAAGAGGTGGATCTTTATGAGCTTGCGGAAGACGTAAGAAATAATCTCAGACATCCTGCCGGAAAGAAAAATATTTTCCTTGAGCTTGCCGGAAGTGCAGAGAAGATCAAGGGTGTCCGCCATGTACTCTATGAGATGCTTTTTAATATTGCAGACAATGCAGTCCGCTATACAGAACAGAATGGTCATGTGCGGATCATGGTAGGCAACCGGAAAGGGCATCCGTTCTACTGTGTGGCAGATGACGGGATCGGAATCCCGAAAAGTGAACAGGGAAGGATCTTTGAGCGCTTTTACCGGGTAGACAAAAGCCATTCCAGACAGACCGGCGGAACAGGTCTGGGGCTTTCCATTGTGAAGCATGGAGCAACGCTTCATCATGCACAGATCAACGTGGAAAGTGAACAGGGAGTTGGAACCAGGATGGAGATCGTTTTCCCGGAGAATACTTCTGACCGAAAATAAACTGAAAATAATCAGTAGGATTTCATGGTGAAGTGTAGTATAATAAAAAAAGGTTCAAAGGCCGGTCGGATGAGAATCTGACCGGCTTAAACTATGTATGGGAAAAAATCCCTGTATTTCTAAAAATCAGGAGGAACAAAATTATGAAAGAGCCGGTTCTGGTAGTAATGGCAGCAGGAATGGGAAGCCGCTACGGCGGACTGAAACAGATCGATCCTGTAGATCAGGAAGGTCATATCATCATGGATTTTTCCATTTATGATGCCGTACGTGCAGGCTTTAAGAAAGTGATATTCATCATAAAAAAAGAGAATGAACAGGATTTCCGCGATGCCATCGGCGACCGCTTAAGTGACAAGGTGGAGATCGTTTATGTGCATCAGGATCTTAACAACATCCCGGAAGGCTTCCAGGTTCCGGAAGGCCGTGTGAAGCCATGGGGAACCGGACATGCGGTATTAAGCTGTGCCGGAGAGATCGACGGACCGTTTGTGGTGATCAATGCAGATGATTATTATGGAACCCATGCCTTTAAGATGGCGTATGATTTCCTGATCCAGGCTCAGGAGGACACCGTACCTGCCCAGTATATGATGGTAGGCTACCGTCTTGAGAATACCCTGACAGACAACGGCTACGTTTCCAGAGGTGTCTGTGAGACAGATGAAAATGGATATCTTGCAGATATCAATGAGCGAACACACATTGAGAAACGTGACGGCGGAGCAGCCTACACAGAGGACGATGGAAAAACCTGGACAAGTCTCCCGGGAGAGACTCCGGTATCCATGAACATGTGGGGATTCACCGGCGGATTTATGAAAGAGCTGGTAAAACGCTTCCCGGTATTCCTTGAAAAGAGCATCCCGGAAAATCCTCTGAAATGCGAATATTTCCTTCCGTTTGTAGTTGACGAGCTCCTCCAGGAAAAAAAGGCAGCAGTCAGGGTCCTTACCACACAGGATAAATGGTACGGAGTGACCTATAAAGAGGACAAACCGGTAGTGGTAGCCGCGATCCAGAATCTGAAGGATCAGGGACTTTATCCGCAGGGACTCTGGGATTAAGTAGTAAACCTGGTTTTCTGCTATTGTGGAAACAAAGGAACAGTGCTAAAATAAACAGGAACAGTTAGATCCAATAGAGGAGGAGAAAAACTATGGCAATTTTAGTAACAGGTGGAGCAGGATACATTGGAAGTCATACCGTTGTCGAGCTGCAGAGCGCAGGATATGATGTTGTAGTAGTTGACAATTTATGCAATTCCAGTGAGAAGGCTCTGGACAGAGTATCCAAGATCACAGGCAAACCGGTGAAATTCTATAAAGCAGATATCCTGGACCGCGAAGCATTAAATGAAGTTTTTGACAAAGAAGAGATCGACTCCTGTATTCATTTTGCAGGACTGAAAGCAGTTGGTGAATCTGTTGCCAAGCCGTGGGAGTATTATGAGAACAATATCGCAGGAACCCTTACTCTTGTAGACGTGATGAGAAAACATAATGTTAAAAATATTATTTTCTCTTCCTCAGCAACCGTATACGGAGATCCGGCAATGATCCCGATCACCGAGGAGTGCCCGAAGGGACAGTGTACCAACCCATATGGCTGGACCAAATCCATGCTGGAGCAGATCCTTACAGACATCCAGAAGGCAGACCCGGAGTGGAACGTAGTTCTTCTTCGTTACTTCAACCCGATCGGTGCTCATAAGAGCGGAACCATCGGTGAGAATCCAAATGGTATCCCGAACAACCTGATGCCATATATCACACAGGTAGCAGTAGGCAAGCTGAAAGAGCTTGGCGTATTCGGAAACGATTACGATACACCGGATGGAACAGGTGTCCGTGACTACATCCACGTAGTAGACCTTGCCAAGGGCCATGTAAAAGCCCTTAAGAAGCTGGAAGACAATTCCGGATTAAGCATCTACAACCTTGGAACCGGAAAAGGCTACAGTGTTCTTGATATCGTTAAGAACTTTGAGGCAGCTACCGGCGTTAAGATCCCATATGTGATCAAACCACGCCGCCCAGGCGACATCGCAACCTGCTACTCCGATGCAACCAAAGCTGAGAAAGAGCTTGGCTGGAAGGCAGAGAACGGAATCCGCGAGATGTGTGCAGACTCCTGGAGATGGCAGAGCCAGAACCCTAATGGATATGAGGCTTAAGGAACAGAAAGCTTAATTACATAAAAATATAAAAGCGATATAAAACACGGCAGACAGCCCCGGAGGGATGTCTGCCGTGTTGTTTTTTTGAGAGTAAAAAGTCGCTTATCATTTCCATAAGCGACAAACAAGCCGGAAACCCGTATAAATGAGGACTTCCGGCCTGCTTTGACCATAATTCTGACTGCTAATAGTTCAGCTTTTCCATGCACTTCTGCTTTTGTTTTATGCTGCTGTGCACATAAATATCCATGGTGATCTTGACGGACGAATGTCCCAGAATTTCAGAAAGTGTCTTGCTGTCAAATCCCATTTCCGTACAACGGGTGGCAAAAGCATGCCGGAGAGAATGAATGTTGATACTGGGGATTTCACATTGCTGAAGGAGCTTCTGGAATTTACGCTGTATATTTCTGGGCTCCATACATTTACGATTCGTACCCGTCAGCAGGTATGAATCAGGTTCAGCAGCAATCCGCTTCATTTTTTTCAATAAAAAATCAGGGATTGGAATATCCCTGATGGATGAGACTGATTTAGGAGGACCTATCATTAAAACGGTTTTGGGTTCGTCATCAGATTCACCAGAATAATCAAGATTTTTTATCCGTG
>NZ_WQQD01000065.1:0-24283 GCF_018785605.1 Blautia sp. MCC270 | reverse complement strand
ACCGGAAGATCAAAAAATACCATTACTCTCATATATCTATAACTCATTTGTCCTATAAAATTTTATCTGCGATACATCGTTATCATTTAATGCATCAAAGACACTCCTGGTATATATTTTTATCGCATTGGTCAGATATTCGTTTCGGTTACCGATTATTACTTCTTCTTTTAGCAGCGAAACCATTTCATGTTTTTCTTCCTTTTCAAAAAACGGGAAGGCCATCTTTTTCACTTTCAGATCCACAAGCGGGCGAAACGGTTCCATCAGATCACAGGCCAGATTGAACTGATTAAATACATTATCATGGAAAAGCCCCAGCTGTGTAATATACCCATTGGCAACCACGCAGCGATTAAATGTTGACAACAGCAGTGAATAACCATAATTCAGCGCAGCATTCGTAACATTTTCCGCGCTTCTGGTAAAATCCATACCAAACAGAGCATTAAAGTAAACTTTCGCCGCATGCCCCTCCCGGTTCGTAGCATCCCCGAATTCTATTTCATTGATATACTGATAAAGCAGATCTGCTTCCTCTCGTTTCCAATGCTGCAGATGCAACGCCTGTTTCCGTATTTTTTCTGCCACAATTTCTGTCCAGACATGTTTTTTTATATCATCGGTCCATGCAATCTGATTCCTGACTTTTAATGAGGTATCATGCGCTCCGTAGTAACTGATGAGTTCTGACGAAGGATTTCTCTTTTCATCACAAAAGATCACTTTGATCTTTTTCTTTGTCAGTTCACATAAGAGAGCCGCGGTCAGTGACACCGATGTGGATTCTATCATTACTGTTTCAATTTCCGAAAGATGAATCTTTGTTACATCATCTTTTCGGAGCACCAGATATCCCATCTGGTAATCCAGCTTCGCCGTGCTGGATATGATCACCGTCCGCCAGCTCATACTTATTCCTCCCTATTTTTTCAGTAGATCCATTTCTGTTTTATACATACCGGTAATCGAATAATTGATAAGTTTACATTCTTTTGCCTCTGTCATATTTCCGGATATTCGGATTCTTCCTACCTCTTTGGGTCCTCCAAGAACCTTCAATGAGAAGACTCCTCTCTGAAAGGATGTATACTGAACGATATCACATAAAATCTTCACCTGTTGTTCGATATCAAGAAGTTTAAATGCTCCTTCTCCCTCTGCAAGACACTTTCCTATGCTTTTTGGATGTTTTTGATAGATGGAATGCAGATGTTTTTCTGTAAGTTCTCTGTACAGTTCCAGATTGCTTTCACAGGTGATTCTTTCATCCCAGTGTAAATTTGTTTTCTGTTTTTCTGATAACAAAATCGCCTTATTCATTTTCTCCAGCTTGCAAACATATTGTATATAGTTATTCTTTAAGCACATTGCCGTTGCATTAGAAAATTCAATATTTTTTCTTGCATCCATTCCAATAATATATAAGAAATATCCATTGTATTTTATGAGTGCATTCTTTTTTATCCCGGCATTTATCACTCTTGGATTTTTATATCCTTTTTGTACCAGAAAATCAATCAAATCCTTTTCCGTTTTTATCCGAGCAGAATAATAGCTCTGTATCACTTCGAAACATTTCTTTCTCTTTTTTTCCGGTCCATGTTCTATAAAGATAAAATAGGAAGGATTCAGAGAAGTGTAACCACCATATTTGCTTACGTCCTGCACTTTTTCATCATTTATTTTTAGTGGAACATAATTATCCTTCTTAGCAGAATACTTTCCAACCGGCTGAAGATTAAACAATTCTCCCTGCTGTTCAAATGCCTGTCTTGTAATGACCGGCGTATTCCTTCCCATCGTTTCCTTTACCAGACGAATCGTTCCCGGTCCCTGTTCGCTTGTTGCAATCCAAGCTATTTCTCCATTTCTTATGATATCTTTACTGTACATTTTATACAGATTATAATCATAGTTTCTGCCATCACGTCTTGCTTCTTTCTTTACAAAATTCACAGGATTTCTGGTGAATTTCGTAAAATACACATTTCCCACAACAATATTCAAATATGCATCCTGTGCGTGATGATAATCATTGACTAATCTGCTTTTTAGCATCTTGTATTCTTTTCTGAAGTCAGATACATTTCTTGCCTTCGCATATACAATATCTGTTCCCGGCAGCATCGCCTTCATAAGCTCTGCGATTCCTTTTGCTCCCTGTGCGGTCTCCACCAACTGTCTTGCGATAAATCCGGCAAGCTGATCGTCTGTCAGATGTTCCGTGGATGTCAGGCGATTGTATTTTTCATCATTCATAAATCCCATTTTATGAAGTGTATGCCACAGATCCCGGACTTTTTTATTCGTTCTGACCTTTTCCGGCACCGGATAATCATTCTTTTTCTCGTTCTGATTGATCGTTTTTGACACCAGAACAAGATTATTTTCAATATTGTTGTCATTCGTCAAGCTTCTTGGATAAATATGATCAATGTCATATCTGCTATCATCAAATAGATCTTCAATATCGATGGGTTCTCCCGTATATACATCCCTTCCCATCTGCAGATAATAAAGATACATTTTTTTACTGTTTAATTTTCCGGATGCATTTGCATTTTTTATTTCTGCGGCCCAGTTTCTTTCGTCCCTGATGCTTTCATACAATTTTAACAGACGTTTTTCTCTTGAATTCTTTCTTCCCTGTTCTCCTTTTTCTTCCTCTGTTCTAGTCATCTCAATAAAGATACGTTTTGGGTTATGTCCCATGATCTGCGTAATTTCTTTTAATGCCTGAACAGCCTGCCAGATCATACGTTTCACAGGTGCACTGTAATAGTACTCGTCCAGATCTTCAAATTGAAATTCCTGCAAAGTTTTTCCTAACGCTTTTCTTCTCTCTTCCAGTTCTTTTTGAAAAGTAAAATCTTCGCTGTAAATCAACTCCATAAAGTTCAGATTATATTCCCACATAGCCCGGATCAGAGAAATTTTCTCACCTGTACTTTTATCACATCCGCTCAGGCATAACATACTTCTGGAAATTCTTGCCCAGTCCTTAAATTTATAACCGGAAATCCGTTTTGCCTGGGGTTCTGTCAGCCACCCGTCAGAAACATACTGATTCAGTTTTTTTCGGAACATCGACTTGGCATCCCCATAGATAGTTCCGTAATAAATAATTTTTTCTGCTATCTCTTGAACTGCTTCTTCTCTCAGACGTTCTCCAAAAACGCCATACATCTTTCCATAAGATGGCAGATACGCATTGATCTCTTTGTCAATCCCTGAAACTTCAGATTCTTCCGTAATCAGTCCTCTGTTTATCAAATACGTGCAAAGATTCTTTTTCGTAACTTTCTTTCCCATTCTGGAGCTCTGGAAGACTTCTCTGTAGATATCCTGTTTTAATTCCGGTACGATTCGTTTTCCACGAATGCGTAAATTATTAATTTCATTGAGAACGCAATAGCTCTCATATAATAAAGACTGCTTTGGCAAGACTTTTTCTCCGGAAAGGTACGTACATTCCCGGATGAGATTCGTGATAAAACGTTCTGAAGTCTGTTCCACATCAATCTTCTGTTCCATATTCCAAGGTAATACCTGTCCTGATTCCTGTATCTTTGCCCATCCTGTTTTTGATCCGCTGCCTACAGGTCCGACATAGTATGGAATGTTACTGGAAAACAGCATCAGGATCCGCTCAGATACCGTATATCCACTTTCATCTTTTTCTTTTAGAAAATCGAGATGGTGCTCTGCATTTTCAAGAATTTTCTTTAATTCTTTTCGGTGTACCTGGTTTGGAATGATTCCATTTGCACCGGTAATCTGCTTGGGCAGAAAACGTTCTAATTCCATCTCTTTGCGAATAGCATCTGCATCCGCGTCATGAACCTCTTTCAGATCTTTCTTGATCCTGTCATAGAGATCTTTCTGGCTTCTTTTTTTCATATTTCTTCTGTACTTTTTCGCTTCTGCCAGAGAATCCACTGAATTCGTGGAATTGGAATACGCACAATAACTTCCCTCTTCTCCTGAGCGGAACATCCTATCATACATTTCCCGATCCAGATTTTTTCTATATACCTTTTTCAAAAGATGCAGATCTTCTTTATGTTTTTCGTACATCTGCACTCTGGCGTCTGAAAGATAATCGAATCCATTCAATACAGACTGCAGCTGACTGTAATCATACAGTTGTTTCATATTTTCTATGATCAGATAGCGGTCTTCTCCAATCGCAACTTCGATTTCTTCTTTCTCATCTTCAAAAGCAGCCTGCTGAAATGCGATCTTAATCTTTTCATCTGCCTCGAGTTCAAACATGACTCTGGCATCTGCTTCCATACCGCACAGGCATTTGATCCGTTCCATCTGTGCTTTCTCCGATTTTTTGATATCGACTTTAGATGCTATCTGATCCTTCTTAGCAGTCCTTGAAATATTCTTATCTTCCAGAATTTCTATGATTTCCTTATAGGTAACCGAACCATATTCCGAAACACCACAGATAGCATTCATCACCAGTTCACCTACATCTTTTATCATATCTGCATTCAGATCACTGGATTCTGTATTCAAAAGAAAGTGTCCACGATGTTCGAACATGTTGATAATCGCCAGATACAGGAAGCGTGAATATCTCTCTTCGTCTTTTATTTGATCTCTTAAAAGTGCCTGCCGCAGATGAAAAATCGTAGGGTATTCTTTGTCATCGTGATATTCTTTGTCTCCATAACCCGGGTCTGCAAAAAGGCTGTCTTTTGTAGTCAGTCTGGCATCTTTATCTTCCTGGTAATATTTGCTGTTATCCTGTCGAATATAAAACAGTGGATCATGTTTCAGTACATCCTCTGCAAAATATGACCGGATCAATCCGATCCTCGCCTTATGACGCTGTAACCTTCTTTTTGCGATCCGATGGGTTCTTCTGTCTAATTGGGATTTTGCAGTTTCATATTCCCTTACAAACCAAAAATCTTTTCCTTTTACTTTCAACAGATGATACTGTGTATCCGTAACAGCACCACCCAATGATCCCGTACCCATATCTAATCCCACATAATAATCTTCTCTTTTATCAGAATTCATAAAAAAGCCTCCAAAATATATTGACATTTGAAATTTCTGATGCTATGGTAATCATGTATTAACAAGACGAGTTCAAATAAGGGGAAACCCGAAACCGCCTTCTGGCGCCGCAGGGTGCGGCATAAAAAAGTCGTGTGCAACGGCTTTTTTGTTTTCTATTATTCTATCATACCTTAGTCATTTTAACCATTTTTTTTATGTATTTATATTTATTTTTATCATTTTTTCACAACATTTACACTCTATGCTGATTGCACTTCTCAGGTTACTGTTCACTCCGTACGATTCCTGTCAGAAAAGGGGGACGCTTATGAGTACATACCAAGAATTCATGGTGATTTTATGACCTTACCCATTGTAGCGCTTCTGAATTATAAAAAATAATGTAACTATTCAGAACCCAATGTCATTTAGTTAAGTTACAGGGTTAGCCCCTAATTATGGGTCTAACCCAAATTTTTTCAAAAAAGCTACCCAAAGGGTTGACATAGGAAGCAAAATGTGCGGCCGCTCTCGCTACTGATAGATTTGTTGAGGTAGCGAGAGCGGCCCTTGAATTAGTGATATATTACTTTCTCAAGGAGGCACATGATCATGATCCATCAACAAATCAAAGAACTGTTTTTTTCTTCTGTGGAACATGTTGTTTCTGATATTTCACAGTATGCTGTCCATCCCGATTCCGCTTTCAAAAGAAGCAAAAAAATCCCTGCTCAGAAACTTATTTCTTTTCTCGTTTCACAAGGCTCGTCTTCAACCAGGGTTGAAATGCTTGATTTCTGGGGATTGGATTCTTCTATGCCAACCGCTTCTGCTCTCAGCCAGCAGCGGGCAAAGCTTAAACCTGAGGCGTTGGAAGCTGTATTCCGGCACTTTAATTCCTCTTCCATGGAGTTGCCGCCCGCTTCCTTTAAGGATTCACATTACCGTTTCCTGGCTGCCGATGGCTCCACCTGCACTTTTTTCAGCACTCCGGCCTTCTCATCACCAGACTACTACTGTTGCCCGGGACGCTCTGCCAACGGTGTCTACAGCAGGCACCTGAATGCTTTTTATGACTTGGATACCCATACTTACACGGATGCGCTGATCCAGCCCGTCCGCTGCAAAAATGAATTCGGTGCTTTCTGTGATATTGTTGACCGGCACGATGTTTTGGACGGAAGAAAAAATGTCTATATCGGTGACCGCGGCTATTGCTCTTATAACAACATGGCACATGTTATGGAACAGGGACAGCATTTCCTGTTCCGTACCAAGGATATCCATTCCAAAGGACTGGTCGGTAATTTTAATTTTCCAGATAAGGAATCCTTCGATATTGATGTCAGAGTCACACTGGTCCGGAGCCATTCGAAAAAAGTTTTGACAGGCATCCACACAGAAGGTTACATATGCTTTGTGGATCAGGCAGCTGCTTTCGATTTCATTGAATATGGAAGTTATGATACATATGAACTATCCTTCCGTATTGTGCGTTTCCCCATCAACGATTCTACATACGAGCGCATCGTGACTAATCTGCCACGTGATGAATTCCCTGCGGAACGTATCAAAACCTTGTACAATGCCAGATGGAACATCGAATCCTCATTCAGAAAACTGAAATACACCATTGGGCTGAGTAATTTCCATGCATATAAACCCGAATACGTGAAACAGGAAATATGGGAAAGGCTACTTGCGTATAACATAACTGAAACAATGATAAACCACATAGTACTGGAGGCACATGGGACAAAACATGAATACAAAGTCAATTTTACTATGGCTGCCCATATCTGCAGAGTCTTTCTCCGTCTGACCACGGAGAAAGACCAATATGATGTGATGTCCCTGCTGAAAAAGGAATTGATCCCTATCAGGAATGAACGCCAATACCCAAGACTCCAAACGGCTCATTTCCGAAGGCCGCGATATTTTATATATCGGGCAGCATAGACACCTTTATCATTATAATCCGTTTTGAGGCAGATTTGCAATCTGTCTTTTTGTCGTGCTTTCCTTCACGAGTAAATCGTAAACATATCTGTAAAACGGTTTCACTAAGGCTTATCTGTAATTTGTTCTGTAAGAATTCGCTCCCTATTAAACGTTAACTAAGTGACATTGTGTACTGAATAGTTACTTCAAAAGAGGAAGTTGCAAAAATCTGGACAATGCAGGAGAACAAGTATTATCAGATCATCCTGATGCTGCTTTATAACGGTGTCCGGATCTCCGAGTTTCTGAATTTAAAAAAGGAAAATGTCCATCTGGATGAACAGTATTTTGACGTCATCTCCAGTAAGACGGAAAATGGTATTCGAAAGGTACCGATTGCTGATAAGCTTCTCCCCTTCTATCGTGCATGGTATGAATCCTGTCCGGGTTCTTCCTACCTGCTGCACACAGAGGATGGAAAGAAGTTTACTTACCGCAATTATTATGACAGCTACTGGCATCCATTGACTGAGCAGCTAGGTATTGACCGGACACCACACTGCACAAGACATACCTGCATCTCCATGCTGTCGGAAGCCAAAGTTCAGGAGACTATTATCAAAAAGATTGTAGGGCACTCCGGAGCCATGACACTGACAGAGCGTGTCTACACTCATCTAGATATGCAGGTATTGATCGATACCATCAACCTGACGATCGAACCAGACAAAAACTCTGCAGGCAAAAGAAAAACCCCAGAAACATAACGTTTCTGAGGTTTTGATAGCAATATAAGTTCTTTTTGATTATCTCTTAGATAACGAGAATTATCGCTTGCAGAACTGTGGAACCTATAAAATAAAGCTTTTACATCGTTTTGTGTGCTACATGTGTGTTACGAAAGAATATTTTCCAACACTGTAGGAAACGCATTTTTATTTATAATAGGTAGTCTTTTTTATTTTTTCTTTATCCTCGCGGCATTAACCCTGCTTCATGCAATACAACTATAAAGGGTCTCCCCCAGCTTATTTATAATTATATCTTTACTCTTCCCGTCCGTATTGTTCTATGATATAATACTTTTGTTGTCCATCCGAAACCCGGCAACGGGAGGAGGTGAGTTCATATGGAAATCGTCATTTCTTTCCTTGTCTCCTGCACGGCAAGCATAGTCGCCTATTATGTTTGCAAATGGCTAGACGGCGGCAAGTAGGACAGCACTAACCTAGTAGTTTCTTGTCTACTATAATCAAACAAGAAGAAGCCCCCAGTATTGGCAGTACTGAGGGCTTCATTCTTTTTGTCCACATGGACTCGTCATTTCTTTTCGCCTATTGGCATTATATCATACGCAATTTTTCTTTGCAATATACTCAATATATTTTTTAAGGTGTTTTGTGCGCTACGTGTGCTACACTTCAAAAACGACCCCTTTTTTAGAAAATTTTAGAAATTTCAGATATAAAAAACCCCGGAAAATCAAGGCTTTCCGAGGTTTTAATAGTTTTCTGTATTCGATTGGAATTATCGCTTGCTGAACTGCGGAGCGCGACGAGCTGCTTTGAGACCGTATTTCTTACGCTCTTTCATACGTGGATCACGTGTAAGGAATCCAGCAGCTTTAAGAGCTGGTCTGTAGTCTTTGTCTGCCTCAAGGAGTGCTCTGGAAAGACCATGACGGATTGCTCCAGCCTGTCCTGTGTATCCACCGCCGTGAACGTTAACGATCACGTCGAATTTACCCTCTGTCTCTGTTAAAGCCAGTGGCTGACGAACGATAACCTTCAGAGTCTCAAGTCCGAAGTACTCATCGATGTTTCTTTTATTGATAGTGATTTTACCTGTTCCAGGTACCAGGTAAACTCTTGCGATTGATTTCTTTCTTCTTCCTGTTCCGTAGAATTTTGCGCTAGCCAATGTTTTCTACCTCCTATTAAAATGTTAAAACTTCAGGCTTCTGAGCCTCATGTTTGTGCTCTGGTCCTGCATATACGAAAAGTTTCTTGTTCATAGCTCTTCCAAGAGGTCCTTTCGGAAGCATTCCCTTAACTGCGAGCTCGATAACCTTCTCAGGTTTCTTTGCTAACATTTCTTTTAATGTGGTTTCTTTCATTCCACCAACATAGTCGGAGTGGTTATAATAAATCTTCTGCTCAAGCTTCTTGCCTGTAACTTTGATCTTATCAGCGTTTACAACGATTACATAATCTCCTGTGTCAACGTGCGGTGTAAACTGAGGTTTGTTCTTTCCTCTTAAAACACTTGCAACACCGGATGCCAGACGTCCCAGAGTGCAACCCTCTGCGTCAACTACATACCATTTTCTTTCGATTTTATCCGGATTAGCCATATAAGTCTGCATGGTCCTACCTCCTGTTATTTATCAACGATAATGTTTCTCAAACCGCGGTACTTCCGCGAAAAAAAGTAAATGGAAACGCGGGTGCAAAATAAATCGCGGAAATGTCCGAAACCGCTGATAAAATGCCGTCGCCGGGGCTATTGGCTCAAGCATCTTCGCACTACGTCACATTGAGTTATTATATTATAAGGCACCTTGCCTGTCAACTGTTTTTTCTTGTAATTTTCAACAAAATTCCTGTTTTCAGAAAAACTCGATTCCCATCAGCGTCAGACCCTGAGCCGGAGCTGTTGGTCCTGCTACTGCACGGTCACAGGCTTTTAAAATCTTGTCCATGCGTTCCGGCGGATACTGCCCGTTTCCGATCTCGATCAGGGTTCCTGAAATGATACGCACCATATTGTAAAGGAAACCTGTTCCTGAAATGCGGATGGTCACCATGTCACCATCTCTCCACACGTCCATGGAGGTCACGGTACGAATGGTGGTCTTCACCTGTGCGCCGGAGCCGCAGAAGCTGGCAAAATCATGGCGTCCGATCAGATAAGATGTTGCTTCCTTCATCTTATCCACATCCAGTTTATAATGGTAAAAATAAGAATACAAACGCTCCGTTGGCACCGGAAACTTCCGGTTCAGGATACGATATTCATATGTTTTTTCACTGTCACAGTAACGGGGATGAAAATCCGGCTCCACCTCCTCAGAAAGCTGGATACGGATATCCTCCGGAAGTCTCTGGTTCAGTGCATAGGAAAATTTTTCCCCGGGGATCCTGGATTCGGTATCAAACACCGCCACATTTCCAAGAGCGTGCACTCCTGCATCTGTACGGCTGGCACCGATGGTCTCGATTTTTTCCCCAAGCAGCTCACTTAAGGTATCGTTTAAAACGCCCTGAATGGTGATTCCATTTGGCTGTGTCTGCCAGCCTGAGTACTTGGTTCCATCATAAGCTACAACAAGTCCTACTCGTTTCATAAAATATATTCCCTCCTGATACAGACATCCCTGCAGTACTTTCTATCCCAAAACAGACATACCGTCCTGCAAAATGCCTGCCTGATCCGGTTACAGTTACGCTGTGCAAAATGCAACGCTTCGGACCGTTCCATGTCTGAGTACCGGCAGGATTTGGCTACAGTCCAGCCACACGGAATGCAACACCCACCGCAAGATATGCCACAAGGATTCCATAGGCCGCATAATCTCTTTTTTCATAATGCAGCGGCTTCATCTGGGTTCTGTGCTCTCCACCATGGTAACACCTTGCTTCCATGGCCATTGCCAGATCATTGGCACGGCGGAACGCCGAAATAAACAGCGGCACAAGAAGGGGTACCATATTTTTCGCCTTCTGGATCAGGTTTCCGTTTTCGAAATCTGCACCTCTGGCGATCTGTGCCTTCATGATCTTATCCGTCTCCTCCAGAAGGATCGGGATAAATCGAAGGGCAATGGACATCATCATGGCGATCTCATGTACCGGCACCCGGATCTTGTTCAGCGGACGGAGCAGTCTCTCCAGACCATCTGTCAGCTGATTCGGCGTGGTAGTCAATGTCATGATGGAAGATCCGATCACAAGATAAACAAGACGGATCGCCATTCTTCCTGCAAGAACAAGGCCTTCCCTTGTGACCTTGATGATCCCGAAACGCCACAGCACTTCGCCAGGCGTCAGGATGATATTGAACACAACCGTGATCAGAAGGATCATAACGATAGCCTTCAGACCCTTGAACATGAATTTCACCGGAACCTTGGATATTGCGATCATAGCTACCAGAAATGCTGTTGCCACCGCATATCCGAGAAATGTATGGAACAGGAACACAGAGATCAGAAATCCCAGAGTTCCCAGAAATTTGGTCCGTGGGTCCAGTCTGTGAAGAACGGATTTGGCCGGATAATACTGGCCAATGGTAATATCTCTGATCATTTTTCCGCCCCTCCTTTGTTCAGTAATGGAGAGTTCGCCTGCGCAAGTGCGGCAAGGATACTGTCTCTGGCTTCCTCCACCGTTGTGGCATCTGCATCCACATGCAGCCCATGTTCCTTCAGCGCATGCATGATATAAGTGATCTGCGGTGCGGCAAGTCCCATGGTTTCCAGTTCCTTATAATGGGAAAAAACCTTCTTCGGCTCATCATCAAATACAGCTTCTCCGTGATTCATAACAATGAGGCGCTCCACGTATTTCGCAATATCCTCCATGCTGTGGGAAACCAGAACAATGGTTATCCCTCGCACCTTATGAAGCTCTGCGATCTGATCCAGGATATCATCCCTGCCCTTCGGGTCAAGCCCTGCTGTGGGCTCGTCCAGGATCAGGATCTTCGGGTTCATGGCAAGAACCCCTGCAATAGCTACCCTTTTTTTCTGGCCTCCGGAAAGCTCAAAGGGTGATTTCTTGAAATTGGACTCTTTTACTCCAACCTGAGTCAGCGCCTGCTTCGCTTCTTTCTCTGCTTCTTCCCTGGAAAGTCCCTGATTCATAGGTCCGAAACATACATCCGAGATCACATCATTTTCAAACAGCTGATGCTCCGGGTACTGAAACACCAGACCAACCTCGCTGCGGAGCTGTTTCCGGTCATATTTCTCAGCCCACACATCTTCTCCGTTATACAGAACCTGGCCGGATGTTGGCTGTACCAGCGCATTCAGATGCTGGATCAGCGTGGATTTTCCACTTCCTGTGTGTCCGATGATCCCGATAAACTGGCCGTCCGGGATCACAAGGCTGACATCCTTCAGCGCATGGCTTTCATAGGCTGTCCCGGGGCTGTAGGTATAGGTTACATTTTTTAATTCGATTGACATAATGCGCTCACCAGCTCCTCTGTAGTCAGTATTCCATCCGGAACATCCACGCCGGATTTCTTCAGTTCATATGCAAGAAGTGTTACCTGTGGTACATCCAGTCCATACGCCTTAAGGGTATCCACCTGGGAAAAAATCTCTTTGGGATTTCCCTGCATCACAACATTTCCGCTGTCCATGACATAAACACGGTCAGCATGGATCACTTCCTCCATGTAATGGGTGATCAGAATGACTGTTACCTTTTCCTTACGGTTCAGCTCCCGCACTGCCTCCAGGACTTCCTTTCTTCCGTTAGGATCCAGCATGGCGGTAGGCTCATCCAGAATGATGCACCGCGGGCGCATGGCCATCACGCCTGCAATAGCCACTCTCTGCTTCTGCCCTCCGGAAAGCTTGTTTGGGGACTGATAACGATAGGCTGTCATACCGACTTTTTCCAGGCTGTCATTCACCCGTTTCCAGATATCATCTGTAGGAACTCCCATATTTTCCGGACCAAAGCCTACATCCTCTTCCACAACGGTTCCTATGATCTGGTTATCCGGATTCTGAAATACCATTCCTGCCTTCTGGCGTACCTTCCAGAGTTTGGTCTCTCTGGCGGTATCGATCCCGTCCACCAGCATCGTTCCCTCTGTTGGGATCAGAAGCGCATTCATATGCTTCGCCAGTGTGGATTTTCCGGATCCGTTATGTCCCAGAACTGCCACAAATTCTCCTGCTTTAATGTCCAGGTTCACATCATTGACTGCACGCTGCATGTCTACCACATTGCCGTCATCATCGTATCTCTGATAGTCAAATCCCAGCTTGAGCGCCTTGATAATTCCCATCTTTTCTGCTCTCCTTAATCCTCTGTAGCTGCCGGTTCACCAAGGCCGGTCAACTCATCGATCAGTGCCCATATCTCGTCTCTTCCCTGCTTCGTCTCCGCAGAAAACGGAAGGATCTTTCCCTCTTTCGGAAGGCCCAGTCCGATGCGGATCTCCTTCAGGCTTTTTGCCACCTGGCTGCGTTTCAGCTTGTCAAGCTTGGTCGCGATGATCACCGGCTCATATCCGTTGTGACAGATCCAGTCATACATCTGCTTGTCATTGGCGGAAGGCTTGTGGCGGATATCCACCAGGAGAAAAACCGCACGGAGCTCTTTGGAATTATGAAGATAGCCCTCGATCATTTTTCCCCATTTTTCCTTCTCTGCCGCAGAAACCTTGGCGTAGCCGTAGCCCGGCAGGTCTACGAGATACATTGCTTCATTAATATTATAAAAATTGATCGTCTGTGTTTTTCCCGGCTGTGCGCTGGTTCTTGCCAGGGCCTTACGGTTCATCAGACCATTGATCAGGGAGGATTTCCCTACATTTGATTTTCCCGCAAAAGCTACCTCCGGCCTTCCTGTGTCCGGGATCTTGCTTGTGATGCCGCAGACGATATCCAGCGATACGTTTTTGATTACCATTCGTTATTCCTCCCTTTTCTTTTAAAAGCCCTGTCCTGAAGGTCAGGGCAGGGTTTTTCTGTTTTTTGTTTATGCAAGAGCTTCACCGAGAACTTCTTTCATGTTATCCACAAACCGGATATTCAGTCCCTGGATGATCTCTCTGTCCATCTCCTCGATATCCGGACGATTTTTCTCCGGAACAAGGACTTCCTTGATCCTGGCATATTTAGCCGCAAGCAGCTTCTCTTTCAGTCCGCCGATCGGAAGCACACGGCCTCTTAAGGTGATCTCACCGGTCATGGCAAGATCCGCACGCACCGGTTTTTCGATAATTGCAGACAGCATGGCAGTTGCCATTGTAATACCGGCAGACGGGCCATCCTTCGGAACGGCACCCTCCGGAATATGTACATGCATATCATGCTTCTGGAAAAATTCCGGATCGATCTCATATTGGTCAGAAACCGAACGGATATAGCTGATACCTGCCTGTGCAGATTCCTTCATCACATCTCCAAGCTGTCCGGTGAGAAGCAGCTCGCCTTTTCCGGGCATGATATTGACTTCGATCTGCAGGGTATCACCGCCTACCTGTGTCCATGCAAGACCGCGGGCGATCCCGATCTCATCCTTCTCATTGGCCATTAGATAGTTATATCGTTCTTTGCCAAGGAATCTGGAAATATTTCGGGATGTGACAACTACCTTATCCTTACCCTCTTCCATGATAGCACGTGCAGTTTTTCTGCAGATACGTCCGATGCTTCTCTCCAGAGAACGGACTCCTGCTTCCTTGGTATAATTGTTGATCAGCTTGCCAAGAGCTGCCGGCTGGATCACCAGCTTGCCTTCCGGAATACCGTTGATCTCCATCTGCTTCGGGATCAGATGTTCCCTTGCGATATGTTCCTTCTCATTTTCCGTATATCCCGGGATTTCCATCAGCTCCATACGGTCAAGAAGAGGTCTCGGGATTCCCTGAACATCATTTGCAGTGGCAATAAACAGTACCTCGGAAAGATCCTGGGGAATCTCCACATAGTGATCATTGAACTTACTGTTCTGCTCCGGATCCAGAACCTCCAGAAGTGCTGCGGAGGTATCTCCTTTATAATCGCTGCTGGTCTTGTCGATCTCATCAAGAAGCATCAGCGGGTTGCTGACTCCGGCTTCCTTCAGTGCGACTGTGATCCTTCCTGGCATGGCACCGACGTAAGTCTTTCTGTGGCCACGGATCTCAGCCTCATCACGGACACCTCCAAGACAGATGCGGACGTATTTCTTGTTCATGGCCTCTGCCACAGAACGTGCAATGGAAGTTTTTCCGGTTCCCGGAGGTCCCACCAGACAGAGGATCGGACTCTTTCCCTTGTGGGTCAGCTTACGTACAGCAAGGAATTCCATGATACGTTCTTTGACCTCTTTCAGTCCGTAATGACCCTCTTCCAAAACCTTCCATGCGTTCTCAAGATCCTCGGAATCCTCGGATTTCTTATTCCACGGAAGTGCAAGAACGGTTTCCAGATAGCCTCTCTGCACCGTTGCCTCTGCAGCACTGGCTGCCATTCCTTTAAAACGGCTGATCTCCTTGGAAATCTTCTCTTTTACTTCATCAGATGCATCCAGCTCCTTCAGCTGTTTTTTAAATTCATCGATATCATCAGCAGTATTCTCCTCGCCCAGCTCCTCACGGATGGTTTTCAGCTGTTCCCGGAGGATATACTCTCTCTGATTCTTGTCGATATGGGATTTCACCTTGCGCTGAAGATCTTTAGTGATATGGATCACCTCGATCTCGCTGCCAAGAAGCGCTCCAAGGATCTCATAACGGTCATTCAAAGACACTGCTTCCAGAAGCTTCTGCTTGTTCTGATACGCCATCGGAAGATTTACTGCGATCTGGTCGATGGTTTCCTGCACATCTTCGATGTTCATGATCTGGGTTACCAGATCCTTGCTTACTTTTCCGCTTTCTCTGCAATATCTCTGAAAAAGCTCCCGGATGCTGCGAAGCATGGCGTCCTTTACCGGTTCCGGGTAATCCTCTTCCTGTGCCGTAACGATCTCGCATTCCGCCTTCAGATATGGTTCCTCCTGCTCCAGGCCCAGAACCTCTGCCCTGTCCAGTCCCTCTACCAGAACCCGGTAAAGATCCTGCGGAAGCTTCACCACCTGCTTGATATAAGCGACGGTTCCTACCTGATACAGATCCGTAAGTTCCGGTATTTCCACCTCAGGATCCTTCTGTGTCAGCAGAAAGATCTTCTGGTCATGGAGCATGGCTGCTTCCACGGCACGGATAGATTTCTCCCTGCTCACATCAAAGTGTACGATCATATCCGGAAGGACTGTAGTCCCACGGAGAGCGATCATTGGCAATATATTGACCTGATTTGTCATTTATGTCATTCCCTTCATCAAGCTGTTTCCGGCTTGCCTTTCTTTCTCGAACGGGATGTTTTGCGTCCTGCTTTTTTTGCAGGAGCCTTGGCCTCCCCGTGGATGATCTCCGGCTCTCCGGTTCCCTCCACTGCCTCTTTTGTGACGATACACTTACGGATGGTGTCGTCCGATGGTGTCTTGTACATCAGATCCATCAGGGTATGCTCCATGATGGCACGAAGTCCTCTGGCACCTGTTTTTCTCTCAAGAGATTTCCGGGCAACTGTCTCAAGTGCTTCATCCTGGAACTCAAGCTGCACGCCATCCAGCTCAAAAAGCTTGTCGTACTGTTTTGTGAGGGAATTCTTAGGCTCCTTCAGAATACGGATCAGTGCTTCTTCATCCAGAGAATCCAAGGTTACCACGACCGGAACTCGTCCGATAAACTCCGGGATCAGACCGAATTTAATAAAGTCCTCCGGCATAACCTCCTTCAGAACTTCGCCCACATTGCGGTCTTCCTTCTCGGAAACCTCTGCTCCGAAACCAATGGATTTGGTATCCTGTCTTGCCTCGATGATCTTCTCCAGTCCGTCAAAGGCACCACCGCAAATGAACAGGATGTTTGTAGTATCGATCTGGATAAATTCCTGATGAGGATGCTTTCTTCCTCCCTGAGGAGGTACGCTTGCAACGGTTCCTTCCAGAATTTTCAGAAGTGCCTGCTGTACGCCCTCACCAGACACATCTCTGGTGATGGAGGTATTCTCGGATTTTCTTGTGATCTTATCGATCTCATCGATATAGATGATTCCGTACTGGGCACGCTCAATATCGTAATCGGCTGCCTGAATGATCTTCAGAAGAATGTTCTCAACATCCTCGCCAACATAGCCTGCCTCTGTGAGAGTAGTGGCATCTGCGATGGCAAAAGGAACATTCAGCAGTCTTGCCAGTGTCTGTGCAAGAAGTGTCTTACCGGAACCGGTCGGACCAAGCATCAGGATATTGCTCTTCTGCAGCTCCACGTCCAGGTTTCTTGAAGCAAGAATCCTCTTGTAATGATTGTAAACAGCTACGGAAAGTGCCTTCTTGGCATCATCCTGTCCGATCACATACTCATCCAGGATACTGTGGATCTCTTCCGGTTTCAGAAGGTTGATCCCTGTTTCATAATCTGCCTCATGATCATACATACTGAATTCTTCTTCCATGATCTCGGAGCAGATCCCGATACATTCATCACAAATATATGCTCCATCCGGACCTGCGATCAGCTTGCGTACCTGATCTTCAGTCTTATGGCAAAAGGAGCATCTTACCTTTCCTTCTTTTACTTTATCTGCCATATCTTTTTGTTTCCTTTCTAAGCGTAAATGTCCGTCTCTCGCAGACATTTAAAATTCCTTTTTAAAGCAAGATAAGACTCCTGTGTCTTTACAGGAGTCTTTTCTTACGCATTATTTGTGGATCACAACACCGTCGATCAGGCCGTATGCCTTAGCTTCTTCCGCTGTCATATAGTTGTCACGGTCAGTATCTTTTTCCACAATCTCAAGAGGCTGTCCGGTATTCGCAGAAAGAATCTCGTTCAGCTTCTTTTTGGTTTTTGCGATCTGGTCAGCTACGATCTGGATCTCTGTAGCCTGCCCCTGTGCACCGCCTGATGGCTGATGGATCATGATCGTCGAATTCGGCAGTGCATATCTCTTGCCTTTGGCACCGGAGGACAGGAGGAAAGCTCCCATGCTGGCTGCCATTCCAAGGCAGATCGTAGATACATCGCACTTGATATACTGCATTGTATCATAAATTGCCATTCCGGCAGTTACAGAACCACCCGGGCTGTTAATATAAAGCTGGATATCCTTGGAAGGATCTTCTGCTTCCAGGAAGAGAAGCTGCGCAACGATCAGGTTCGCACTGACATCGTTTACCTCTTCTCCAAGGAAAATGATTCGGTCCTTAAGAAGTCTTGAATAGATATCATAACTTCTTTCTCCTCTGCTGGTCTGCTCAATGACGTAAGGTACTAAACTCATTTTGCCCTCCATTTCCGAGGTTTATTACGCCTCTACAGCTGCATCGGCAACTAATGTAACAGCTTTCTGAACAGCCATATCTTTCTTCATCTGCTCCATCTCGTTCTCACCGATGAGATCTTTTAATTTGTCTGCTTCCATCTTGTACATCTCTGCCATCTTGGAGATCTCTTCGTTAACCTCTTCCTCTGTTGGCTGGATGTTCTCTACCTCAGCGATCTTCTCAAGAACAAGTCTTGTCTGGATTCTCTTAAGAGCCTGTGGCTTCATGTCTTCCATCATCTTGTCAACGCTCTGGCCTGTGAACTGGAAGTACTGCTCCATGGAAAGACCCTGGGACTGCATTCTTCTTGCGAAATCGTCAAGCATCTGACGTGTCTGTGTCTCGATCATTGCCTCCGGAATATCCATCTGTGCATTCTCGATCACTTTATCTACTGCTGCATCTTCTTTTGCACGACGTGCATCTTCTGCTTTCTTCTCTGTCAGGTTCTTCTTAACGTCTTCCTTGTACTCAGCAAGTGTATCAAACTCAGATACATCCTTAGCAAAGTCATCGTCAAGCTCCGGAAGCTCTTTTGCTTCGATCTTCTTAACATCGCACTGGAATACAGCTTCTTTGCCAGCCAGCTCTTTTGCCTGATACTCCTCCGGGAATGTAACCTTAACTTCTACGTGATCACCTGTGTTAGCACCAACAAGCTGCTCCTCGAATCCCGGGATGAAGGTGTTGGAACCAAGTGTCAGCGGATAGTCTGTTCCTTTACCGCCCTCGAATGCCTCACCATCTACGAATCCCTCGAAATCGATAGTTGCTGTATCGCCGTTCTGTGCTGCACGATCCTCAACTGTGATGGTTCTGGAGTTTTTCTCCTGCTCTTTCTTAATCTCAGCCTCAACTTCCTCGTCTGTTACCTCTGTCTCAGACTTCGGAACCTCAAGTCCTTTATAGTCACCAAGAGTTACCTCTGGTTTAGTAGCTACTTCTGCTGTAAAGATAAATGGTTTGCCAGGCTCAACCTGTGTTACATCGATCTTAGGCTGGGAAACGATCTCAAGATCACACTCAGCAAGTGCTTTGCTGTAATGCTCAGGGATCAGAGCGTTTGCAGCGTCCTCAAGGAATACTCCCTTTCCGTACATCTGCTCGATCATTTTTCTTGGAGCTTTTCCTTTACGGAATCCCGGAATAGAAATTCTGCCTTTTGCTTTCTGATATGCATTCTGCATTGCTTTGTCAAGATCCTCGGCGGAAACCTCGATTGTAAGTTTCGCCATGTTTTTCTCCATTTTCTCCACCTGTAAACTCATGTTTCTTGTTCCTCCTTAATCATATCGAGTAAATACCTTATATAAAATAGTTAACACTCGCATTATATATTTACAGTCATTTCTGTAGTATAGCATAACCACTGTAAAAACGCCAGTATTTTTTTCAGTTTTCCATATGCCCCCACAGGGCATTTCTCAGCTGCCCACGTCCTCAATGTTAAAGTAATTTTCTGTCTTTCTTATGTTGTTAAGACAAAATGTAAAAATCCTTTTATAAGTTTTAGGCGTATAATGAACACCATCGTCTGTACCGTCTCCCGTATTGGATACAGTACCATATCCGGTCCGCATCAGATAACTGTAAACATCAATATAGTGGTACTGACTTCCAAGCTCACCGGCAAGACCGCTGTTAAAAGTCCGGACATCCTCACATTTACGATTCTTGGTACTTCCCTTTTCCCCTCCATTGATCGGATTCACAGACATATAATACAGACTGCAGTTTTTCATGGAAAGCTTTGTTCCCAGCTTTTTCATATAAGACACGTACTGTGAGAGTCTATCATTCAGATCCTGTTTTCCGTTAATATCTCTGAGATCATTGATACCATGATTAAACACCACTGCGATCTTTGCGTATTTTTCATTTTTACGACATTTTTCTATTTCTTTCAAAAGAGCCTGTGCACCCGTTGACTTCAGCCAGCCCAGTTCCGTATTAGAACAGCATACAAAGCTGACATGGCTGTCCACATACTCCTTTCCAAACTGTTCGTACAATACCTTCTGAAGACCATATGTCCTGGAATCTCCCACAAAGATGATCCTTTCGTAATTCTCAGGATAATGAAAGCTGTTCCTGACCAGATTCGGTTCCTGATACCGCCAGAATCTCACCGCATAGAGATGCATGGTTCCACTGACTGTGATCACCTGTCCGGCTTCATACCTTGGTGCGGTCTTCTGACCTGCCCTGGTAGACCATCCAAGGAATGTATAATTCTCTTCATTGGCCATCACCGGTAGTTTCAGTTTTCCGCTTGGAGCCTGGATGATCTTGTAGATATCTCCGTCATTCCTGTGCAGGATCAGTTTGGGATTGTTCTTCTTTTTTATCACTGCATAAAACGTTACATTTCTTTTTACAAAATATTTTTTTCCCGGCTTATATCCTGCCTCCGCTCCTCCTTTTTTCAGAGACCATCCTTCTGCCTGATATCCTGTTGGGACCTGCGGCACTTTGGGAATCGTGATCATGGAACCATATTTCTGTTTCTTTTCCAATTTTTTATATATAGCAGAGGAGGCTCCTCCGCCTGACCTGAAAGATACGGAATACACTTTTTTGCAAGCATTCCCGAATGTATCATCCGACCAGTCAAAGCCGGCAGCTGACACCAAATTTCCTGTGGCTGTCATCAGTATAACAAAAAGCGCCACTACCCACAGGACCTGTTTCATCTCTTTTTTCATGCTCTTACATACACCACCGATTCAGCGATCTCTTCTGCCTTTGCGCTTCCCTCCAGCTGTCCGATCAGGGAAAGGCTGAAATCGATGGCTGTTCCAAGGCCTCTGCTGGTAGTTACATTTCCATCTACCACTACAGGCTCCAGAGATGTTCTGGCACTTTTAAGCTGTTCCATAACAGATGGGTACGATGTAGCATTTCTGCCTTTCAGGAATCCCAGTCTCTCGAATATACCTGGTGCCGCACAGATAGCTGCTACCTTGCCGCCATTCTGATAGAAATCTGTCAGAAGCTCAGTCAGCGGTTTATATTCCTCCAGATATTTTGTTCCCGGCATTCCTCCCGGAATTACAAGCATATCCGCATCGGAAAAATCACATTCTCCAAAGGTACGGTCTGTAAGAAGATCGATCCCATGAGAGGTTCTGATCTCTTTTGTCTCTTTGATAGATACTGTCTGGATGTCGATCCCGGCTCTTCTCATCAGATCTACCACGGTCAGTCCTTCAATATCTTCAAAACCATCTGCGAAAAAAATATATACTTTACTCATGATCCTGTTCATCCTTTCTTTTATAAAATCCATAAATATTTTCTGTATTCCCCATTCCCTTCCATAATGCTTTTTCCATCTGAAAATGTCAAGAAATTTCAACAGATATGCCATTGCAAATCCTGTTTTTTTCCTGTAGACTGAACATAATATCTTTTCATTTCACAAATCCGGAGGTTTTTTATATGGAGATCGAACGTAAATTTCTGATCCGGAAGGATGACCTTCCGCAGGATCTGGCTTCTTATCCCTGCCACAGGATCGAGCAGGGGTATCTTTGCACTTCCCCTGTCGTCCGCATCCGCCGGCAGGATGATGACTATTTTCTTACTTACAAATCCAAGGGTCTCATGAGCCGTGAAGAATATAATCTTCCGCTCACCGCTGAAGCCTATGAGCATCTGAAGCCTAAAGCAGACGGTATCCTCATTACCAAGGACCGCTATGTGATTCCGGAAAAAGACGGACTTTTTATTGAACTGGATGTGTTCCACGGAGAATACGAGGGAGTTCTTCTGGCTGAGGTGGAATTTCCTACAGAGGAAGCCGCCAATGCCTACACTGCGCCGGACTGGTTCGGAGAAGATGTAACTTATTCCACCAGATATCATAACAGTACCATGAGCCAGGGCTGGCAGAGCGATTACTGTTCACTCCGTTCTCAGTAACATGCTTCGCGATGCACACAATTTATGCTAATCGCACTTGTATTTCTTATTTCAGGTGCTATAATTAGTAATGCAGGCAGATATAGTTCATCGGTAGAACATCAGCTTCCCAAGCTGAGGAGGCGGGTTCGATTCCCGTTATCTGCTTTCATTGCCAAAGAGGGCACGCAGTCAGGCGTGTCCTTTTTTATAAATTTCAAGGAGGATTTTTGTTTATGAAGATTGGATTTATCGGATGTGGAAATATGGCCTCTGCCATGATCGGCGGTATTCTCCGTCAGGGGATCTTTTCAAAGGACGAGATCATTGTTTCCAACCTTACAGAAGAAGGCAGAGCGCGCAGTGAAAAAACTCTTGGTGTTGTCACCACTCTGGATAACAATGAAATAGTCAGATCTGCAAAAACTGTCGTTCTTGCAGTAAAGCCGCAGTTTTATGAGGAAGTTCTCACAGAGGTCCACGACAGTCTCACGACAGAGCACACCATCATCGGAATCGCTCCCGGCAAGACTCTTGCATGGCTGGAAGAAAAAGCCGGTCTTCCTCTGAAAGTTGTCCGTTTTATGCCTAATACTCCTGCACAGGTTGGGGCCGGAATGACTGCTGTATGTACCAATGACCGGGTTTCGGAAGACGAACTGGCAGAAATCCTTAAGATCACAGACAGCTTTGGCTGTACCGAAGTGATACCGGAGCGTCTGATGGACGCCGCAGGCGCTGTAGGCGGCTGTTCACCTGCTTATGTGTTTATGTTTATCGAAGCCATGGCAGATGCCGCTGTCAGCCAGGGAATGCCTCGTAAGCAGGCTTATAAATTTGCTTCCCAGACTGTTCTCGGCAGCGCAAAAATGGTTCTGGAAACCGGAAGACACCCGGGAGACCTGAAAGACATGGTCTGCTCACCGGCAGGAACTACCATTGAAGGTGTCCGCACCCTGGAAAAGAGCGGCTTCCGCAGTGCCGTATTCGAAGCGCTTACCGCAGCTGCTGAGAAGGGTAAGAAGTTATAATTTTCGAAAACAAAAACTCCGTGAGGTCTGCATTCACCCGGACCTCACGGAGTTTTTCCATCTCATCTCTTTTATCGTCTGCCGACAGCCCTACAGCAACTCGATCAGCGCGTCAATATCTTCCATTTTTGTTCCCCAGCTTGTGGCAAAACGGATCACTGTATGATTTTCATCATATTTTTCCCAGAAATCAAACTGAACTTCTTTGCCCAGTTCTTCTTTCTTTTTATTTTCCAAAACTACAAACTGCTGGTTCGTGGGAGAATCCAGGAAAAGCTGATATCCTTTTTCCTGAAGGGCTCTTTTCAGCTTCATAGCTGTTTCAATAGCATTTTTGCTGATCCTTGTATACAGATCATCGGTAAACAGTGTGTCAAACTGGATTCCCAGAAGACGGCCTTTTGCCAGAAGGGCTCCCTGCTGCTTCACCATAGTCATAAAGTGCTTCGGAGCTTTTTTCGTAAAGACCACTGCCTCACCGCAGAGTGCACCGACCTTGGTTCCGCCGATGTAGAACACATCTGTACATCTGGCGATATCCTCAAGTGTCACATCTGCTTGCGGACTTACCAGACCGTAGCCAAGTCTTGCTCCGTCCAGAAACAGCGGAAGCTCGTATTTATGGCATACCTCGGAAATTTCCTCCAGCTCTTTCTTCGTATAAAGTGTTCCGTACTCTGTCGGATGAGAAATATAAACCATTCCCGGAAATACCATATGGTCGTGACTTTCATCCCCATAAAAAGTTTCCACATAATCTGTGATACTTTCTGCTTTGATCTTTCCGTTTTCTGCCGGAAGTGTCAGTACCTTATGTCCTGTATACTCGATCGCTCCGGCCTCATGACAGCTTACGTGTCCGGTCTGCGCCGCAAGAACACCTTCATAACGGTTCAGGACAGAACCTATGACCGTGGCATTGGTCTGGGTTCCTCCCACCAGGAAAAACACCTCTGCATCCGGGCAGCCACAGGCTTTACGGATCTTCTCCTTTGCAGAATCACAGTATTTGTCTGTGCCATAGCCGGAAAGCTTCTCCATATTGGTTTCCAGAAGCTTCTGGAGGATCGCCGGATGCGCTCCCTCGCAGTAATCATTTACAAAAAATAACATTTTATTTTCTCCTCATCTGTATTTTCATTTTATTTGACCGTCTTCCCCGGAATGATCTTACATGTGGAAAACGATTTGACACTCCCAACAACTAAAGCAGGGGGATTCTTGCTTCTCCCACTACTGCATTGGCAAACACCTTACGGTACTGCAATGTCTTACACAGTG